>DRLW01000056.1 GCA_011375275.1 Bacteroidota bacterium | reverse complement strand
GCCATCACTCAACGTTCACCCGATGAAGTCTGGGTCGGTACAACAAACGGGCTCATCCATATCGAGTACGGTGACAGGAGCCACAAGCGGGTTTTCTACTACACCCCATCATCAGGTGAGTTCAGGCGGCATAACAGCAACTTTATCCGCTCGCTCTGTTTCGGCAACGAGCGCGAGCTCTGGATAGGAAGACAGGATAATGGTCTGATCATCTTCGATCTGAAAACGCAGCGATTCAAAGCCTTTCGTTTTCGCAACAGCGATGCCCCGAATCTCAGCACAGAAATGATCTACGAAATTCGTTCTGATGGTGATTTTTTCTGGCTCGGCACATCTGCCGGACTGATCAAGATGGACAGCAGCAAGACCGTGCTCGCTATCTATTCTGACAGCAGCGACGCCAAAGAATACAATCTCACTTCCCGCAAGGTACTGACCTCACGTCATGATGCGAACGGGAATATCTGGGTCGGCACCTATCAGGGCCTCAACGTTATCGATGCTGAAAATGGCACAGTTACCGCTTTTCAACCATCACCGGGGGATACCACAAAAATCAGCAACAGGATTATCACCGCCATCTACCCGGAGAACGACAGCACAATCTGGATTGGCACCTATGGCGGCGGCCTGAACCGCCTGAACCCGAACAGTGGCCGGGTAAAAATATACAACGAGCAACACGGTCTGCCGAACAATGTGGTGTATGCTATACTACCGGATACGGCAGGGAACCTGTGGATGAGTACAAACAAAGGGCTCAGCAAATTCACTCCGTCAAGCCGTACATTCCACAACTACGATACCGATGATGGGCTGCAAAGCCATGAATTCAATACCGGTGCCGCGTTCCATGCGCAGGATGGCCGGATGTTCTTTGGCGGGATCAACGGTTTCAATGCTTTTTATCCGGAAAAAGTGACCAGGAACCCAATGGTACCGCCGGTTGTCCTGACCGGTTTGACGATTTTCAACAAAGACAAACAACTGGAAAGAGACTTCGCCGAGCTCGATGAGTTAACTCTTTCCCATGAGGAATACGTTTTTTCACTCAAATTTGCGGCTCTTTCCTTTACCAATCCGCACAAAAACAGCTATGCCTACAAACTCAAACCTTTCCATAAAAAGTGGATACACCTCGGCAACAAGCATGAAGTGACCTTTACCAACCTGAATCCGGGTGTATATCAGTTTCGCGTCAAGGCGGCCAACAGCGATGGCGTCTGGAATGATGACGGGCTTTCCATCCGTCTGGTGATCACCCCGCCTTTCTGGCTGAAGCCCTGGTTCATGTTTTTTGCCGGTTTATCCCTGATCCTGAGCATATATGGCGTTCACAGGCTGCGCCTGTATCAGGTTAAAAAGCGCAACCAGGAGCTCTTCAACATCAATTTACGCCTCAACAACGAGATTCTCGAGCGTGAAAAAGCGGAAAAAGCGCTGCAGATCAGCGAAACCCGCAAATCCGCAATGCTCGAATCTGCCCTGGACAGCATCATTTCCATCGATGCACACGGTACCGTGCTTGAATTCAACCCGGCGGCGGAAAAAACATTCGGCTACACGCGCGAGCAGGCTATCGGCCGCAAAATTACCGATTTGATCATTCCGAAGGAGCTGCATGAAAAGCACGACACTGCTCTGGAGCGCAGAGCAGGTTCCGGGGAGGAAGCTACTGATATCATCGGGCAACGAATGCAGCAAACAGCCATACGAGCTGATGGCACAAAAATCGACATCGAAATCACCGTTCAGGCCAGCCAGTTGGCGGACAAACTGATCTTTACCGCCTTCATCCGCGATATCACCGAACTGCGCAAGGCCGAGGCTGAAAAAGAACGTCTCAAGGCACAAATTCAGCAGGCGCAAAAATTAGAAAGCCTCGGCGTTCTGGCAGGCGGCATTGCCCATGATTTCAACAACCTTCTCACCGGCATCCTCGGCAATGCCAGCCTCGCACAACTGGAAGTACCGGAAAACGCCCCTGTGGTCAACAGCCTGTGCGACATCGAAAAAGCAGCCCAGCGAGCCGCCGAGCTCTGCCGGCAGATGCTCGCTTACGCCGGCAAGGGACGGTTTATCATCAAGCCTGTCAATCTCAACCAGATCGTCGAAGAACTCGCGCAACTGCTGGAAGTATCGATCTCCAAAAAAGCAACCCTGAACTATCATTTCAGCGACAACCTGCCTCTGATACAGGCGGATGAGACCCAAATCCGCCAGATCGTCATGAATCTGATCACCAATGCTTCAGATGCCCTCGGAGACGAACCGGGAGTTATCTCCCTGAAAACCGGCAGTTGCTATTGCACGCCCGAGGACCTGGCTTCATCCTACCTGTCCGATGAGCTGGCAGCAGGTGAGTATGTCTTTCTCGAAGTCAGCGATACCGGCTGCGGCATGGATGAACAGACGCTGAAAAAAATATTCGACCCTTTTTTCACCACCAAATTCACCGGACGCGGGCTGGGGCTGGCAGCCGTACTGGGTATCATCCGCAGCCACAACGGAGCCGTGCGCATCGAAAGTGAGCCCGGCAAAGGTTCGCGTTTCGAGATTCTTTTCCCGGCCAGCGATCAGAGCACACACACCGTGAAAAACGGCACCTCACATAAACAGGCGTTGGAAACGTGGCAAAGCCATGGAGCGGTACTGATCATCGACGACGAGGATGCTGTGCGCGCTGTTGGTGCACGCATTCTCAGAAAAATCGGTTTTTCTGTTGATGAGGCTAAAAACGGCAGAGAAGGGATCGAGATATTCAAGACGAATGCCGGCAACTACCGCATGGTTCTCCTCGACATGACCATGCCTGAACTCGATGGCGAGGGGACATACAAAGAGATGATTAAGGTGAGGGAAGATGTCAAGGTTATCTTCAGCAGTGGTTACAGCAAAAGCCCGGCTCTGTCAAAATTTTCACGACAAGAAACCACGCGTTTCATCCAGAAGCCCTATCTCCCGGATGAGCTGACCAGCCTGGTCAAAGACCTGCTCGGAGAATAGGCCTGGCCGTCGGCTCTGCCTACTTCTTTTCTGCCTGCAAATGAGCCAGCAGGATACGCATATCTTCCGGCACGGGGCACTCAAAGCTCATCTGCTCTCCGGTTGCGGGATGCACAAAACGCAACATGCGGGCGTGCAATGCCTGCCGGGGCATCATTTTCAGTATCTCAACTGCTGCCTGCGTTTTTTCCTGATTGAGGGCAACGATCGCCTGCCTGCGCCCGCCATAGGTGGCATCACCAACCACAGGATGGCCAACCCAGGCCATGTGCACTCTGATCTGATGCGTACGCCCCGTGCGCAGGTGCAACTCCACCACCGAACAGAGATGAAAGTGCTCTTCCACCCGCGCCAAAGTGATGGCCTGCTTGCCTCCCTCTTCGGTGATGACCATCTTACGCCTGTCTTTCTGACTGCGAATGAGCTGAGTTTCGATCAGCATCTCCTGCTCTTTCGGATGCCCCCAGACGATAGCCGTGTAGATGCGCGCGGCGCTCTTTTCCGCAAACTGGCGTGACAGCGCAGCGTGCACTTCATCGTTCTTGGCCACCACCAGCAAACCAGAAGTATCTTTGTCCAGACGGTGGACGATCCCCGGGCGATACGGCCCGCTCAGAGTGGAGAGACCGTTCTGATAGTGATGCATCAGCGCGTTGACCAGTGTGCCGGAATAGTTGGCATACGCCGGATGCACGACCATGCCGGCAGGTTTGTTCACCACGAGCAGAGATTCGTCTTCAAAAATGATATCGAGGGGGATATTTTCAGGTTGGATATTCTCCGGCGCGGGCCGGTCTTTCAGCCGCACGACGACCTGCTCGCCCGGACTGATTGTATGGCTGGGCTTGACGATTTTACCATCTACGAGCACATCACCGGCCTGAATAAGGGCCTGCAGATAGGCCCGGCTTTTGCCGGCGATATGGTTGGCAAGATATCTGTCGAGGCGCTCGGCAGACTGATTTTCAGCAATTTGAAACTCGAGAATGTCCGGCTGGGCAGCACTCATGGCTTACTCGAGATCATCCCAGATATCGCGCTCTTCGCTTTCGGGCAAATCACGGGATTTGACTTTCTCCGGCAGGCGGGAATCATCGACGCGCTCCTCGTCCTTTTCGAACAGAACGATGGCAATCAGAAGCACCATGCCGATGCTCACAGCAACGTCCGCGATGTTAAAAATCGGCCAGCGCGTCATTCCAAAGCCGAAATCGAGAAAATCGATAACTTTGCCGTATAGTGCGCGATCGATGAGGTTGCCGATCGCACCGCCGAGAACCAGGGCCAGGGCCAGACGAGGCAGCAGCGGTTCAGCCCGCAAACGGTAGAGAAAATAGAAAATGACGACGCAGGCGATGGCAGAGAACACGGTGAAAAACAACGGCCCGGCGATACGCAGCCCAAAGGCCATGCCCGGATTCTCGATGTAGGTAAAGCGAAAAAAATCGCCGATGATCATGATGCTTTCGGTGAGATGGAAATGTGCCTTGACGAGCTGTTTGGTCAGTTGATCGAGGATAACCACGATGAGAGTTACGAATAAAATCCGCACGAAGAAGGTCCTGTCAGCAGGGTTACCGTTTTTTTTCCTGTTTGGATTTACACTCGATGCACAGGGTGGCGTGGG
Organism: Bacteroidota bacterium; assembly: GCA_011375275.1. GTDB lineage: Bacteria > Zhuqueibacterota > Zhuqueibacteria > Zhuqueibacterales > Geothermadaptataceae > Geothermadaptatus. The sequence goes on along the minus strand of DRLW01000056.1, from coordinate 5,036 downwards.
GTACGGCTTCCAGGCGCGCTTTGCTGATGAGCTCACCACATTCCCGGCAGATGCCATATTCTTTTTTCTCGATACGCTCCAGAGCGCGTTCGAGATGAGGGAGCAGTTTGCCTTCCCGACCGGCAAAGAAAAAAGCCTTTTCCCGCTCCATGTGATCGGTACCCAGATCAGCCATGTGATAGGAATAAGCCGAATGCTCTCCGGAAGCTTCTTTCGGAGTTGATGACATGCCCGAATTGCGCAGATTACCCAATTCCTTGAGCAATTCGTCGCGCTTAGCCAGAATCAGTGCTTTGAAATGTTCGAGTTCTTTGTCTGAATACATGCTCACCCTCCTTAGTACTCTTCAGAATTCCAGTACTCGTCGCACAACACAGGAAGAGTATTCCGTTGTTTGGTGTTCACTGCGAAACAGGACAGTTAGCGATGAATATAAGACTTTTTTTCAAAAAAGCACAGCTTATTTCACTCATTATTCAATTTTCTTAATTTTCAGGACAGCAGTTTCCCCGGCAATTTTCCACTCTTTGCTGAAATCAAAGCTGCCGCCATTCTGTGTCAGGCTTTCTGCCAGGGTCTCTGCCTTGATATAGTCCTGCTGAGCGGCGATGGCTCGCGCAATCGTCTCCCCGCCACTCCAGCCGATGACGATACGGTCGATAACATCGTAGCCTGCTTCTTTGCGCATGTTCTGTACCCTGTTGACCAGCTCCCGCGCCATGCCTTCGACGACCAGCTCATCGGTCAGTCGTGTATCCAGAGCGACCTGCAAGTCGCCTTCCATTGTGGCCACCAGCCCCTCCGCCCCCTCTGCTTTGAGCTGTACATCTTCGAGGGTGATCTCGGCTTCTGACCCATCGATCGGAAGGGTGATACGGCCGTCCGCTTCCAGACGGGCAATCTGCGCGGCACTCAGGCCACGAATTGCCGCAGCAGCCTGATTGACATTTTTGCCGAATTTCGGCCCCAGTTTCTTGAACAACGGCTCTGCTTTTTTGCTCATAATCGCCTCTGCAGAGTCGGCGAATTCGATCGCTTTGATGTTGAGTTCGTCCCGGATCAGCTCGCTCATGCGCAAAAGCTGTTCCCGCCGCGATGCTTCCGGCAACACGACGATCAGGCGCTGCAGAGGCTGGCGTACACGCACGCCGGCATCGTTACGCAACGAACGCCCGGCCATAACCACAGCCCGCACCAGATCCATGCGCGACTCCAGCTCGGTATCGCGGAAATTGAAGGCGGGTTCCTCCGGACGCGGCAGGCTGTCCAGGTGCACGCTCTCCTGCGCCCAGCCCTGCCCTGCCGCCAGATTGCGGTACAGCTCATCGCTGATAAACGGTGCGATCGGCGCCATCAAACGAGTAACAGACAGCAACACCTCGTACAGCGTCTCATACGCCGCCCGCTTGTCATCGCCCATCTCGGATTTCCAGAACCGGCGGCGGTTACGGCGTACATACCAGTTCGAGAGATCATCCAGCACAAAAGCGGAGATCGCCCGCGCCACTTTGGTGACATCGTAACGTTGCCAGAAGCCGTCGATCTGTTCGACGAGACGATTGCGCTGGGACAGAATCCAACGATCCACTTCAGCACGCTCCGCCACCGGCACGACAGCCGGGGCATCATACGTGAAGCGGTCGATATTGGCATACATCGCGAAAAAATTGTAGGTATTCATCAGCGTGCCGAACAGCTTGCGCACGGTCTCGGCGATGCCCTCTTCATCAAAACGCGTCGGCAGCCAGGGCGGGCTGACGGACATCAGATACCAGCGCACCGGGTCTGCGCCGTACTTGTCGAGCATGACGAAGGGATCGACGCGATTCCCCTTGGTCTTGGACATTTTCTGGCCGTTCTTGTCCAGAACCAGCTCCAGGGACATGCAGGATTTATAGGACGGCTCATCGCGCAGCAGAACGGAGATGGCCAAAAGCGAATAAAACCAGCCGCGCGTCTGATCGACCCCCTCGCTGATGAAATCCGCCGGGAATCGTTCAGCAAAATGCTCCTTGTTTTCGAATGGATAATGCCACTGGGCAAAAGGCATGCTCCCTGAATCGAACCAGACATCGATGACCTCAGGCACGCGCCGCATCGTTCCGTCACAGTGCTCACAGGCCCATGTCAGATAATCGACGTGCGGCTTGTGAAGGTCGCTGATCTGCTCCACACCTGCGCGTTCTTTGAGCTCGGCAATGCTGCCGACACACAGAGCAGAGGCACAGGAATCACACTTCCAGATCGGCAACGGCGTACCCCAGAATCGATCGCGCGACAGCGACCAGTCAACATTGTTGCGCAGCCACTCGCCAAAACGCCCTGAACCGACTTCCGCCGGGTACCAGTCGATCTTCTCGTTGTGGTGCAGGAGACGTTCCTTCAGACTGGTGGTGCGGATATACCACGATTCATAGGAGTAGTAGATCAACGGTGTATCACAGCGCCAGCAGTGGGGATAGGAGTGTGTGTGTTTTTCGACGCGGTACATGCTGCCGTTTTTTTTCAGATCGCGGATGATATGTTTGTCCGCCTCCTTGAAAAACATGCCGGCGTAAGGCGCTACCTCGGCAACAAACTTCCCGCTGGCGTCCACAGGCTGCAGGTGTGGCAAATCGTGCTGCGCACCCACTTTATTGTCATCTTCGCCGAACGCCGGAGCGATATGGACGATACCGCTGCCGTCATCTGCTGTGACAAAATCTGCGGTGACCGTATAAAAAGCATCCTTTTCCACCGGCAACAAATCAAAAATGCGCACATACCGCTGTTTTTCGAGCTCCTTGCCGGTATAACGCTGGCGGATGTGATACTCGCCCTCCAGCACATCCAGCCGGCTCTCGGCGAGAATGAGCTTTTCGCCCTGATGATCGACGAGCACGTACTGCAGCTCCGGGTTGAGAGCGAGGGCGACGTTGGAAATCAGAGTCCAGGGCGTCGTCGTCCACACCAGAAAGGAGGTCGAAGGATCATTGAGCAGCGGAACTTTGACGTAAATCGATGGGTCGTCGATATCTTTGTATCCCTGTGCCACTTCATGGCTGGAGAGTGGTGTTTCGCAGCGCGGGCAGTACGGCAGGATGCGGTGTCCCTGGTAGATCAAATCCTTTTTCCACAGTTCGGAGAGAATCCACCACACCGACTCGATGTAGTCATTTTCATACGTGATGTACGGATCATCGAGATCGATCCAGTACCCCATGCGCCGGGTCAGCTCATCCCATTCGTTCTTGTATTTCCACACCGATTCGCGGCACTTCTGGTTGAATTTTTCCACGCCATATTCGATGATCTGCTCTTTGGTTTCGATGCCGAGGTTTTTCTCAACTTCGATCTCCACCGGCAGGCCATGAGTATCCCACCCAGCCTTGCGCTCCACCCTGAAGCCCTGCATGGTTTTCAGGCGGCAGACAAGGTCCTTTACCGTGCGGGCGAGCACATGATGGATGCCGGGATTGCCGTTGGCCGTTGGCGGGCCTTCGTAAAAAACAAAAGGCTTATCCGCCGGACGTGTTGCGATACTTTTGGCAAAGGTGTCGTTTTTTTCCCAGAAAGTGAGCACATCCTGTTCGATGGCTGGTAAATTAAAACCGTTTTGGTACTCTTTGTACATCGTCGTTCGCATTCCATAATGTTTGTGGTTAACCTGAAAAATCCACACCCTGGCAGTTCTACACTACACCCTGCTGGTTATCAATATGATGAATAGAGCCCGGCATTTGGAAGAGAATTTTTCAGTTATCCCGGCTTGCGAGCGAAGTGCTCATTGTGTGTCAAGACGGGATATAAGCACCCGGGAAGCGCGTGCTTTCGTTCAGCTCGAATTATCCTCCGCTGCAGGCTTTTGCGCTGGTCCGCGCACTTAGGGATGGAGTCTGTGTGATCGGGACTACATCAGGGCGATTGTTCTGGCAATCAGCCGGGTCAGTTTTGGCTCAGCCTCGCCGGCAATACGCAGGATCTCGGCGATATCCACCGGTTTGAGGGCATCAGGCAGGCAGGAATCCGTCACAACAGAAAGCCCGAGTACGCGCATATCGCTATGCACAGCCACGATCACTTCCGGCACGGTGGACATGCCGACAACATCCGCACCGATGGTACGCAGAAAACGGTACTCAGCGCGGGTCTCGAGGTTCGGGCCGGTGACGGCAACATAAACGCCCTTCTGAATTTTGATGCGTTCCTGCAGCGCAACCCGCTCCGCCAACTGGATCAGGCTCTCGGTGTAGGGCTCGCTCATGTCCGGGAAGCGTGGCCCGAGCTCATCATCGTTGATACCGATGAGGGGATTGTCGCCGAGCAGGTTGATGTGGTCTGCGATGATCATGATATCCCCCGGTGTATAAGTCGGGTTCATGCCGCCGCAGGCATTGGAAACGATCAGGGTATCGCACCCCATGGCTTTCATCACCCGCACAGGAAAGGTGATCTGCTGCATGGAGTAGCCTTCGTAGTAATGAAACCGTCCCTGCATGGCCATGACCGGCTTGCCGGAAACGTGCCCGAAAATCAACCTGCCCTCGTGACTTTCGACAGTGGACAACGGGAAATGGGGGATGTTTTTATAGGATACATCTGTCTCGATCTCGATGTCCTGCACCAGCCCGCCCAGGCCGGTGCCGAGAATGATACCGATCCGTGGTTTCAGAGACGTTTTTTCTTTGAGATAATAGACCGCGTCGTTGATCTTTTTTCTCAGCTCGGTCATGTCCTGCTCGCCCTTCGTTAACCTGAAAATCCTTGCGCGAAACGTTACTATCCTGAATTATTCACAAATTTGCGGCAAAAATAGCATAAAGATTTATAAATCAAACAATTAACGTGGAAGCCCTCCGGGTATCCAGTTAACTCAGCAAACCGGGCTCGGCTCAGCCCCCGGCATGTGTCATGCCGGCCAAGCGAAGCGCAGTGCCGGAATGACAGCTTTGGTGTAGCCACGTGCTGTGCTCTGGCGGACTGGCTGAAAAAATGCAACATTGCTGAGTTAAATGGATAGCCAGATGGAAGCCCATTTTAAACTCAGTTTTTCCATG
>DRLW01000055.1 GCA_011375275.1 Bacteroidota bacterium | reverse complement strand
GTTATCCGCTTTACTCAGCACGGTTGTCTTTTTTCAATCAGTCCGCCTGAGCACAGTACGTTCCCGAAAAGATGAAATTCCGGCACGTCGCTTCGCCTGACTGGAATGCAGATATCGATATCTGCACCAGGCCCCGTTTGCTGAGTTAACCGGATGCCCGGAAGCACATTGCAATCATTATTCATCAAACTATCGCGGTGTAAGATTCCCAAATTTATGAATTTTTCAGGCTATATCGTGCTGCTTCTGGCTGCAGCATGGACCGTACAAGGGCAAACGCCCACTGCTGCCGATACACTGCAGTCCTCTGCAGACAGCACGGCCGTACAGCCTGCCCCGGTGCTCGCCCCCCGGCCTGTCATTCCGCAGGCAGAGTGGTACACGCCGGCAGAACAGGTGCTGTTCAGCAGAGAAGAGCTGCGCGAAGAGATTTTCGAAGACAGCGCTGAGCTGTTGTCGCATGTTCCCGGCAGCATGGTTTTCCGGGGCGGCGATGCCGGGCTGCCGGCGCTGCTGAGTTATGCTGCCGCTCCGGCACGCTTCACGCGGCTGCGTCTCGATGGGCTGGACTGGCCGGTCGGGCTTTACGGGCAGACCGGCATGACGCCAGTGCCGGAAACTGCCATCGATGGGATTGCTCTGCAGGGGCCAATGGATATTCTGCAACTGCGTTCCGAATGGCCGGACATGCGCCGTATGCTGGTGGTTTCGGAATATGTGCGCGGGCCGTATGGCGGCGACGGGTTGCGCCTGCGTTTTTCGCGCAAATTTTCTCCGCGGCTGGACGCTTACTGGAGCGGTACGATCGCTGAAAATGATGGCCAGGCCGAAGTGGAGAGCAGAGGGCCTTATACCGGCGACAGGGTGTATGGGCGTATGCGCTATGCCTTCGGTGCAGGCCGGGAACTGCGCTATCGCTATCTGAAGTCGCGCAATGAAACCACGGCAGGAGCAGCCTGGACGTTTGACGAGCTTCGCACCAGCGGTGCGTTTCTGCGCAAAGAAAGCCGCAGCATGCACGCTCTTGAGTTTGCGGCAACCGCGGCACAGGACAGCAGCGAAACAGCACCCGCGCGCGATCTGTGGAGCATTCGCCTGTACAGTTGGGATGTCCGCGAGGAACTCCGCGAAAAAGCGGAACAGCTTTTCGTGCGCAATCGGCTGTTGCGCTCTGGTGTGCAGGGAGAGAAAGTTTTCCCGGGCAGAAACTGGCAGACCTCGCTGCGCGCCCGGCTGGAGTGGCAGCGATTTTACGGCCCGGCGATCGATACGGAAGGCGATCTGTTCGATAGTGAGCTGTCGGCAGGCGCAGGCCGCAATCTGGGTTCTGAAACGCGTCTTTCGGCTGTGGGCTCTCTGCGCCGCAGCTCGCGGTTCGGGAACTATGGTGAGGCCCGGCTCAGCCTGACGCGCACTATCGCCGGAATCTTCAACGCGTATGCGGCAACAGCCATGGACAGCCGGGTCCCTGAACCAGGGGAATATGCCAATGCTATCCCCGGGGTTTTGGCTGGAAATGACAGCCTGAATCCCATGGGCAGAACATATTCCGAGCTTGGCCTCACAGGCGAAGGTAAGCGGTTGCGTCTGGTCGCGCGCGTGCGTCACGGTCGCCTGTATGATGAGTTCATCCTGTCGCCGGTGGATACCGTGGTGATGTTCACCAATTCGCCGCAGGCCAGAACCTTCACCACCGCCTCTCTTTTCCTCGAGCTGGGCAGCCGTTGGGGCGGGAGAGTGCTCATCCAGGCCGATGGCCGTGTGCAAAAGGCAACGGAGTATTTGTACTGGTACCAGCCGCGCTACGCTGGCCGGGTGGAAACCTCGCTGAGCCGGACAGTCTTCGGCGGTGACCTCGGTTTTGATGTGCTCGTTCGCGGGCGCGTGCTCGGCGATCGCAGTGTGCCGGTTTTTGAGCGCGGCGGGCTGCCGGAAATGCTGGCTTACCAGCCGGTTTATTTTTTGGACGCTGAGCTGCGTCTGTATTTCCGTGATGCCATGCTGTTCATCAACGTGCAGAATATTTTGCAGACGCAGGCTGAGTGGCGCCCGGGTTATCCGATGCGGCCTTTTTATATCCGTACCGGTGTGTACTGGGCATTGTGGGACTGAATCAGAGTATGAGCGAATCCGGAGAAAAGTTCTGATGAAAAACACCGCCCACCCTCATGGGCTGAATTCGATTGCGTTTCTTGTGCTTATTCTTTTTTTTTCCTGTGAAGCCAAACCACCGCCAGGCATGACCGATCCCGGCGAGTTGACGTATTATGGTTTTGTCAGCAAAAAGGCCAATTGCGCCCGTTGCCATGGCCGGGACGGCAGTGGCAGCTATGACGGCCCGGACATCCGCGGCTCGATAGAAAAATTCGGTCGTGACCGGGTGCGGGATTTCATCCTCAACGGCAAGGATGCGGATGAAGATGACGGCATGCCCGCCCTGCGCGACGAGCTGAGCGATGAGCAGGTGGAAAAAGTGATCACGTTCATCGCCCGTTGGCCTGCACCAGACTCCAGCAAAATTAGAAAAAGGAAAAATAAACATGACCGCAGGAGAGAAAGCCCCTGATTTTACATTGCCGGATCAGAACGGCAACCCGGTGACCCTCAGTGCGTTCCGGGGGAAGAAAGTCATTCTGTACTTTTATCCAAAGGACAACACCAGCGGCTGCACCAAAGAAGCCTGTGATTTTCGGGATCATTTTCCCGATTTTTCCAGTGCAGATGCTGTTATCCTCGGGGTCAGCAAAGACGGCCAGAAAAGCCACGCAAATTTTGCTGCCAAATATCAATTGCCCTTCACGCTTCTGTCTGATGAATCCACCGAAGTGATGCAGCAGTACGGCGTGTGGCAGGAAAAATCTATGTATGGCCGCAAATATATGGGCACGGTGCGCACGACTTTTCTCATCGATGAGCAGGGGGTGATCCAAAAAGTATGGCCAAAGGTCAGGGTTACCGGGCATGCCGAACAGGTGCTTGCTGCCCTGCGCGAATTGACTGCCTGACCTGGTGTGAATTCGGCCGGATTTATTGCATTTCCCGGCCGGGTTGCTCTGTTCCCGTGCACTCTTGTCCGTTTTTCAGGTAAAAAAAAGTGGTGTCAAGTTTGCACGAGAACGCTGATCCCGAATTATGCATAAACAAGCGCGACGCGTACCAACCGGATATTTTCAGGCTTTGATCGCAGGGGCCGGTTGTCTGATCTGCCAGCTCAGGAGGCAGCGTGGGTGCTGAGAGAAAAAACTCTGCAACACGTCTGCAAAAGTGCTATTTTATTAATGATTCCCATCGACAGGTACAGCAGCAGGAAGCCGTCTGACCCGATTCGAAAAAACGATCCTGTCCATGATCCCGAACACATGCACACTATTCCTGCATGAGTCGCTCGGGTTACGTATTCAGTTCCAGGCCCATTCTTACAGGAGAAACATCAATGCGCCAGCTTACAGTGGACGAAATCGAACGCGTTATCTTGTCCAGGAAGGATGAGCAACATGCAAAAGAACTGCGCGAGAAACTCGGCACACGGTTGCAGATAGCCGGGTTGAATCGGGAGCAGCATATCGCTGTCCTGCGTGAACTCGAAGCGAAATTACCGGATATCGAAGAAGAATTTTCGTGGTTGAATCTGCTGCAAGACCTGTGGGAGAGCAATTGGTTCGAGGCCCGCTTGCTCGGACTGGAAATGTTATTCGCTCTGCCGGACCTCGTCGATTCTCACATGTGGGGCATGCTCGATCACTGGACCAACGACATCGACAACTGGGCCCTGGCAGACTGGCTCGGCCATGTCCGCGCCATCGCTTTGAAGAAATCTCCGCGGCTGATCATGCGTATGGCACCCTGGCTGCAGGGGGTTGAACCCTTGCGCAGACGTTCTGCCCTGGTCAGCCTGGTCTATCTGCAACCCAAAACCCTCAAACCCGAAATCCTGCTACAACCCCTCGAAGTTTTTGCCTTTGTCGAGCCGGTGATCGAGGACAATCATCCTACTGTTCAGATCGCTCTCGGCTGGTTTCTCAGAATCGTCGGGCAGGAGCATCCGCAACAGCTCGCTGATTTCCTCGAAGCGCACAAAGGCAAACTCAGCCGTATCGTCGTCGAAGGCGCTTTAGGACGGCCTGCATCCCCGACGATAGCCGAAGCATTTTAGCCTGAGAATTCCCAAATCTTACAAAATACCGCCGTACCTGTATCTTGGCTCTCCCCCCACATCGTGTGAGGCCTGCATCCGGGCCAGGGGATGCGGAATCAAGCTCTGCAGCAGCAATTGCAGTAAGGTTGGAATGCAAGTGCGGGGGGGCGAAACGTTTGGTGCACGATTTATCGTGCCTGAAAGCCGCTAACTTTACGGGAGCGCCGGAGTCCCTGGGACTGGGTGCTGCCTTTCGGAAGTGGCGGTGTCTCATTTCGTTCGTGGTACTGCCCCGCGGAAGCGGGGTAACAGAAACGTCACACCGCAGGAGCGGTGTGACGAGAGGAACGTTCGAAATGCCTGAAAATCGCCAGCTTTCCGGGAGTACCGGAGTCCCCTCGGAATGGATACTGTTTCAGTTCCCTACAGGCGCCTGTTCCCGCCGGTGCAATACTGGTGTCTCGCATGCCGGTCTC
>DRLW01000054.1 GCA_011375275.1 Bacteroidota bacterium | reverse complement strand
GGAACGCAGCAGGCCCTCCGGGTTGGCGATGCGAATCTGAGTCGTGAACGTGCGCGTCTGCGGATTGATGGATGGATCGATCGCCACGACCTCGCCGGCAAAGGTTTTCTCTTCGATGGCATACGTGCTCACCGTGACGCGCTGGCCCGTACGGATGCGCGACATGTCGGAGTTGGGCAGGTGCAGATCGAGCAGCACCGAGCGGTTGTCCGAAACGGTGGCGAGCTGGAATCCGGCGGGCACCAGGGTGCCGTCTGCGGCGGACTGCAGCAGGGTCAGGGTGCCGCTGATGGGGGAGGTGAGCCGCAGTTTTTCCAGCTTGAGCAGAGCTGATTCGTAGTTCAGCCGCGTGTCCAGGGCTGTGCTGCGGGCGATCTCCAGCTCTTTTTCAGTGACCCCACCCTCTTTGAACAGGGCTTCCTGTTTCTCGAGTTCGCGCTGAGCGTTTTCCATCTCCAGCTTGCGGGCATCCGCGCGCACGGTGAGGCGGTACTCTTCATTCTCCAGCGTGGCCAGCAGCATGCCCTTGTGCACGCGCATGCCGTTGCGGATTTTCCGCCCCTGGTGTGCCGCGAGCTGCAAGCGTCCGGCAACTTCACTGACGATGCGCTCCTCGCGGGCGGCGCGCAGGGTGCCTGTGGCCAGTATGGTACTGGCGATCGAGCCGGTGGTCACCTTCGCGGTGCTGACCGGAATGGTCAGATCGACGGCGGATTGTTCTTCGCTGCTCTGACAGCCCTGCAGCCCGGCGATCAGGATGAGGGCCAGAGCCCGTGTTGTGCTGCGCATGTATTCTCCGGTATGGGTGATGATGTTATTCGTGCATGGTTGCGGTGATGTTCATTCATAGCCCCGGGGCTTGCCTCCGGCAATCTGCCCGGTTTCGTTGCCTGTATTGTGCGATGTCGCGAAGTGGGGGATGTGCAAGCCGACTCAGGCACCGCGTCATTCTTCTCACAGCTCGGGCAGATCGATATCCACCGGCCGGTTGTGTTCGAAATCCCACAGGGTTTTGCGGCGCAGGTCGGCTAACGCCTGTTTATAATCGATGATGGCGTTGAGATAATTCGTGCGCGCCTGGGTCAGGCGGTTTTGTTCCAGCGCCAGTTCCTGGCTGGAGAGATCACCGGTTTCGAATTTCAGCAAGTTGATGCGATAACTCTTTTCCGCCAGCTCGGTGCTGCGCTGGGTGATTTCCACCCGCATCTGGGCGGATTTGAGATCGCGGACAGCCGCGCGGATTTCCTGCTTGATCTGATCGACGCGATTGCGGCGTTCCAGCTCCGCGCTGCGCAGGGATGCATAGGCCGCCTCCACCTGCGCCTGGTTGCGCCCCCAGTCCCACAGCGGCACGGTCATGGAAATGACGACAGAACGGTCGTTGTTGAAATCTCTGAAGGCATCGGCGATGACATCTTTACGGTTGAAAATCCCGTAGCGCAACGCCAGCTCGCCCTTTATTTCGCGCTGGGCATCGACCTCCTGCACATTCAGCCGGCTCAGCTCGATGTTGATTTCATCCGAGTGCAGCTCTGTGCGTCGGGCAAGGGCTTCTTGCATCGCTTTTTCCAGCGAGATATCGATCGGTGTCCAGGTAATATCTGCGATGACACGAATCTCCTCCTCCTGGGCAAGACCGACGAGCAGTTTGAACTGATCAGCGTTTCTTTCCAGCAGAGCGCGGCTCGCTTCCAGGGTGTTGCGCGCATTGGCCAGGTCGATCTCCAGCCGCAATACTTCGACTTCGGGCAGCAGGCCGGCCTGGTATTTCAGCCTGCCGATGCGGTAGGCGCTGCGGCTCTGTTCCACCTGTGCACTGTCGATATCGACTTGCTGCTGGCTGCGGTATAAATTATAAAATCCCGTGGTCACCGAATAGACGATATCGAGCTGGCTGCGGGTGTAGGATTGCAGGGTGTTTTCAAGACCCAGCTCGGCTTTTTTGACCCCGGTTTTCAGCCGGTTCAGGGTAAACAGCGGCTGGCGATATTGCAGCCGGAGCTGCGGCGCAAAATCCACCGGGTCCGTGCGGGTGACGCGGGTCAGCCCCTCGCCTGTGGTGATGAATTCATCATATTCGCCGAACTGCTGGAAACGCTGGAAAACACCGACCAGAGAGAATGTACCATCGAACTGCGGGATCGGCTGATTGAAGTAAATTTCTCCCTGCATATTCATGAATTGCTGGCGGTCAAAGGAAAAGCCTCCACCGGCCAGAGCGGTTTGCCGTTCGGTCTCCTGGTAGTTGGGCAGGCTGGAGAAACGCAGCTCGCCGTTGCTGCGGAAGGCTGCACGCGCGGCTTTCAAATTCATGCGCGAAGTCGTCAGGTTTTCCTTCAGTAGCTGCGCCTGATAGCTCTGGTGCAGAGCCAGGCTGATACTCTTTTCCAGGGTCAGTAATTTCGCCGTTTGTGCGGAAAGGGGAAATACAACGATGAGAAAAAGAACGGCAAACAGATCTTTTCTCAGACTCATACTGTGCTCCTCATGAATGTTCCTGGTTCATGCCTCCGTGGCACTAATGATTTTTCGGGCTCTTCTTCAAATCGTGGGGGGATATCATCGTTTTGCAAATCCGGCCGGTGTTTCGTATGGGCGACAGGCGGGTCGCCCATGCGGGTTTCCTGCCTCCGGGTAGCCAGTTCACTCAGCAAACCGGGGCTGATCCAGATATCGACATCTGTCGATTCCCACACGCTCCCGCATTTTTAGATGAGACTCATCTCAAAGATGAGTCTCATCTTTTTGGGCACGTGCCTGAGTCTGGGAGATTCCGGTCTTCCCCT
>DRLW01000053.1 GCA_011375275.1 Bacteroidota bacterium | reverse complement strand
GGTTTTTGAAAAAGTCGATGTTTACGTCGCACCTTCGTTCGGTGGCGATAATCTGCTGCGCACCAACCTGACCGGGCACCCGGCCGTGGTCATTCCCAACGGCTTCAACAAAAAGGGCAGCCCGACCAGCATCAGCTTCATCGGAAACTTATTCGACGAGGGGACGGTGATGGCCGTAGCCCGTGCTGTGCAGAATGCCACACGTTTTCATCGCCAGCATCCGCCAGGGTTCGAATAGGAGCTAACCTGAGCGATTTATTATTTGGGAAAAAAGCAGCCGGCAAAGCAGTTTGAATGGAGTGGTACTTTCAATTTTCAGAATCTGACCGAATCGTGTCTGGTTATCCCCTCCTCTCAGCTTTCGGCTAATGCACAGGTGCCGTTTGTTTTCACCCCAGGGCACGAAAAAAGCAGAAAAGCAAACAAAATCAGCAGCGATTTCCAGCATTTCACCTTATTTTTCTTCGCGGCCCTGGCGTCTTAGTGGTACAAAAAGTGTGCAGATGATCGTGAAACTCAACAGCCAGAACGTTTCCTCCTCTGGTTATCCACTTCACTCAGCACGGTTGCATTTTTTCAACCAGACCGCGTGACAACAGCACATGCCTGCCCCCGAACCGTCATTCCGGTTTCCCCGCAGGGGAAGACCGGAATCTCCCGGGCTCAGGCACGTGCCCGAAAAAATGAGATCCCGGCACGGCGCTGCGCCTGGCCGGAATGCTACATGCCGGTATCTGAGCCGGGCCTGGCTTGCTGAGTGAACTGGATACCCGGTCAACATACTATTTTATTGTTTCAGGACGAATCGCTCAGGTCAGGTAGAACGGAGTCATGCCCGTGCGGCCCGAAGCGGCAGCCGTGTTCCGCAGGCCGGCAGTGATAAAATGATTAAATCTTTGTCACCGTGCACGTGTTGCATACACTACCCGGCTGAGACAGCCGAAATTCAAGTCAGTACATTCAGTCTCTTTGACTGCTACTGCCAAGAAAACAACTGATTCCCACAGGATCACTTTACAGGAGTTACCCCATGACTGGAATTGCCATTTTCCTCACTGCACTCGCACTCGCCTTCCAGGGTGCGCCGCTCTGGTTGTGGACAGCCGCTACGGCTGTTGTCCTCTACCTGACCGGCGCGTCCCTCTGGCTCTGGTTCATCCTCGGTCTGCCGCTGCTTTTTTTCAACATTCCCTCGCTACGGCGGACCTATCTCACCGCCAAAATCGTGGCCTTTATGAAAGCCAAAGGTTTTCTGCCGAGCATCTCCGAAACCGAACGCACGGCGATCGAGGCTGGAACTATCTGGATCGACGGCGAGCTCTTTTCCGGCAAGCCGGATTACAAAAAAATCCTCGATCAGCCGCCGGCAAAACTGACGGCAGAAGAGAAAGCATTCATCGACGGGCCGACTGAAGAGCTCTGTCGCATGGTGGACGATTGGGAGGTTTACAAGCAAAAAGACTTCCCCCCCGAAGTCTGGGAGTTCGTGAAGAAGAACAAATTTTTTGGCCTCATCATCCCGAAGGAGTACGGCGGGCTGGGTTTTTCTGCAACAGCGCACAGCGCGGTGGTATCGAAAATCACCTCGCGGTGCATTCCTCTGGCCACGACCGTGATGGTGCCCAATGCCCTCGGGCCGGCGGAGCTGCTGATGCATTATGGTACGGATGAGCAGAAGAAGTGGTATCTGCCACGCCTGGCCACCGGGGAAGATATCCCCTGCTTTGCGCTGACTGAACCCGGGGCCGGCTCAGACGCAGGCGCCATGACCGCCAGCGGCGAGATTTTTGAAAAAGATGGCGCGCTGTACATGCGCCTGAACTGGAACAAGCGCTACATCACCCTGGGGGCGATCGCCACGGTTTTGGGGTTGGCATTCAAGCTGCGCGATCCGAAGAACCTTCTCGGCAAAGGCGAAGAACCGGGCATCACCTGCGCGCTGATCCCGGCTGATACGCCCGGGGTGGTGCTCGGCATGCGCCACGATCCCCTCGGCGTACCGTTTTATAATTCTCCGGTCGAAGGCCATGATGTCGTGCTGCCGGTGGATGCGATCATCGGCGGGCCGGAGCAGGCCGGCAAGGGCTGGCGCATGCTGATGGAATCTCTCGCCGTCGGGCGAGGCATTTCCCTGCCGTCCACTGCTGCGGGCAATGCCCGGCTGGTAACCCGCGTCGCTGGTGCCTATGCCCGGGTTCGCAAGCAGTTCGGGCTGTCGATCGGCAAATTCGGTGGCATCGAGGAACCCCTGGCACGCCTTGGCGGGCTGACCTACCTTCTCGAAGCGGCACGGAAATATACCTGCAGCGGGCTGGATACCGGGCAGAAGCCGGCTGTTGTCACAGCGATCGCCAAATACAGCACCACCGAGCTCGGCCGCAAAGGCATCAACGATGCCATGGATATCCTCGGCGGCGCAGCGATTTCCCGCGGGCCGCGCAACCTGCTGGCACACATCTACATCAATACCCCGATCAGCATCACGGTCGAGGGTGCGAATATTCTCACGCGCACGCTGATGATTTTCGGTCAGGGTGCCATCCGCTGCCATCCCTATGCGCTGCAGGAAATTAACGCGCTTGAAAAAAATGACCTCACCGCGTTCGATAAAGCCTTCTGGGCACACACCGGCCATGTTTTCAGAAACGGCGTGCGGGCAGCTCTGCTCTCCCTCACGCGCGGCTACCTCAGCCTGCCGCCCGTATCCGGCCCTACAGCACGCTACTTCCGCAAGCTGTCCTGGGCCTCGGCATCCTTTGCTTTTTTCTCAGACCTGGCCATGGCGGTTTACGGTGGCAATCTCAAACGTATGGAACAACTCACCGGTCGTTTCAGCGATATCTTCGCGTGGATGTATCTCGCCAGCACTGTTCTGCACCGCTACGAGGCCGAGGGCCGCAAACAGCAGGACCTTCCTTTTGTGCACTGGTCTTTGCAGTACGCCTTCGCACGCATGCAGGAAGCTTTTGACGGCATGCTCAATAATTTCGGCACGCCGGCGCTGGCACCGTTTGCGCTCTGGTCTCGCCTGAACCCCCTCAGCACCGGACCATCGGACAGGCTCAGCTCCAAAGTCGCACAACTGCTGCAGATCCCCGGCGAACAGCGCGACCGGCTGACCGAGGGCATCTACATCCCTGCAGAACGCGATCAGGCGCTCGGCCGTCTCGAATACGCTTTTACCCTGGCCTATAAGAGCGATGCGGTGTTCAAAAAAATCCGGCAGGCTGTTAAAGCAGGAGAGATGGAAGCTGTGTCCAAAGACCGGTTGGTTGCAACTGCGCTCGAGAGCGGGGTGATTACGACTGAAGAAGCTGCCGTGGTAGCTGAGGCCGAAGAAGCCAGAAACGATGCCATCCAGGTCGATGCGTTCTCTCTTGAGGACTATATGGGGGCGCGGCCATCAGCGAAAAAAAACAAACCGCGGCCGACACGGAAAAAAACCGCCGTTAAAAACGGAAAAGATGAGATGGAACCGGTGCAATAGACCGGTTCCCGAACTGGCAGACAGGGTTGTTCGAGATCGCTTCCGGGTATTCCCCGGGCCGCAACGCGCAGGCTTTTCGGACAACCCTGTTAGATTTCACGCGCTTCTTACCGTTCGAACAGATATCCGCCGTAGTGGACGTGAAAACCAGACTCGTCAATCCATGAAACCGAGGGCCGCCATTTTTTATTGCCCTGAATCTGGTAGCAGCCGATCTGCCCTTTCCGGTTGATGGCAACGAACTTGTCGTTGAAATCGATCTTTTTCTTGCCGCTGCGTCTGTTGATAGCAACGATCCGCTCGCAGGCAGCCTTACACGCTTCCCCGGGTGATTTGCCCCGGCGCATCTCTTCGATGACAAAATAACTACCGAGGATGCGGATCACCTCCTCGCCGCGGCCGGTTGCACCGGCAACGCCGACCTCATTATCCACATACAAGCCCGCACCGATAATCGGTGAGTCACCGATGCGGCCGGGGATTTTAAACGCCAGCCCGCTGGTCGTCGTCAGGCCGGCAAAGTTGCCCTCGCTGTCGCGGCCGAGGATGTTGATCGTGCCGGTCAGACGTTTTTCATACCACTCTGCGCCTTCTGCAGGAGGCAGCCAGTCATCACGATCGCTCATATTTTCCTTCCACCGCAGCCAGCGAATGCGTGCCTTTTCCGTGAGCAGGTTTTCAACTTTGAACCCGTGCATGACAGCGAACTTCTGTGCATCTTTGCCGACGAGATAAATATGATCCGTCCGCTCCATCACCAACCGGGCAACGCGGCTGGGTGTTTTGATCCCCTCCAGAGCTCCGACCGCCCCGCAGTTATGCGTCGGCCCATCCATGATCGAAGCATCGAGCTGGACCACGCCCTGCTCGTTGGGCAGACCACCGTAGCCTACGCTGCTGTCCTCAGGATCGAGTTCGGTCACCGTGGCGCTTTCTTCAACGGCATCCAGCAATTTGCCGCCGGAGGAAAGAATCCGGTAGCCCGGTGCATTGACCTTCTCGCCCCATTTCTCACCACGGCTGCTGCCGATCATCGCACCCTTGACGATGGGGTCTGAGCTCGTTTTCGACGTTTTGATCGCAGGGAACACCACACCTGCCGGAAGCAGGCTTCCGGCTCCCAGACCGGCAAGGGCTGTAACGAATTTTCTGCGGGTCACTTTTGTACTCATGCTGTCTCCTTTATTTTCCCGATTTGTACATGAAATAACATCACCCTAACCTGAACAATTTATTATCTCGAACAAAAAAGCAGCAAAAGAAGCTGTTTGCATGGCTTGCTACATTCAATTTTCATTTCAGTATCTGTTTGCAGAATACCTGGCTCTCCCGTTCTCACAGCCCTGGCCTGATGCCGGCTTCCACCGCAAAGGCGCGAAGAATGCTGAAG
>DRLW01000052.1 GCA_011375275.1 Bacteroidota bacterium | reverse complement strand
GGTCTCGATATTCATTTCGCCAGAGCCCCCTTCCGACTCATCGACCGATTCAGCCACTGCCTTTGTCCTCATTTTAAGGATATACCCTTCAGCCTTGTAACCGGCAATTTTTTTGCTCTTTCCCGTTGGCTCTACGGTCAACTCGAACTCTGTGGAAATATTCGGGCTCTCTTCTTCAGAACGTCTCGCCTGTTTATCAGCAAAACTCTCCGTTGTTCTCTCCATCATGGCCTTCATCTCTGCAAAGGACATAACGGAATAACGCTTGCGGTTGTGATCGATGAAGATGATCTGCTCTTTGTCGAGATCGATGATCGTCGAATTCGACAGCTTGCCTTTTTCATAGCTATCTTCACGCTTCTTATTCCCCTTGATATAAATCGTCTGAACGACAGGGTCACCAGCGCCAGCCATCTTCATAATCCGCCCCAAAAATCCTGTGAACTCCATTTTCGTTTCCTGGGACAGGGTAATATCCGGACCCGGAGTCACCGCAAAAACAGGAAGGGCAATAGCAAGTAAAATCGTTAGCTGACAGAGCCGTACAGCAAAAGAACGAATTGACATGCTTACCTCCATGTTGATAATTTTGGATACCTGCCGTGTATTCAGGGCATCCAGTTCATGCAGCCAACCGGCCTGTTCCAGATTCCAGCACTTCATTTCGGTCAAAGCGAAGTGAGGTGCCGGGCTCTCCCCGGAATCACTGCTCTCAAAATTATTTGGCACTCAGCAGCTTATCGAAATGGTGCTGCCGTACTGGGTGAATTGGATAGCCAGAACCGTGTATTCACCCGATCTATTCATAACTGAGCCGGGTTATCGATTTTACTCAGCACGGCCGCATCTTTGCAACCAGACCGCCTGATAACAGCACGGGCCTGCCCCCGAGCCGTCATTCCGGTTTCCCCGCAGGGAAAGACCGGAATCTCCCAGATTTAGGCACGTGCCTGAAAAAATGAGATCCCGGCACGGCGCTGCGCCTGGCCGGAATGACTGATGTCGCTATCTGGATTAGAACCGGTTAGTAGAGTTTACTGGTTATCCTGAATAACTGAGCGCTTTACCGGGAACTCATTTATACAACAAAGTTATGCTGAATAATTGCAAAAACATTGAACTTTCAGGTCAACTCCCTGGCAATCAATTGCTGATTAAAAATCTCCCATGTTTATGGATTTTCAGAATAAAATTGAAGATGTTTTTCGTCATGAAAACAACAGAGAAAACAGGTCGGCAAAAACATTGAATGGAATGATTGGATCGGAGTGTATAGATACGCGTCCAGCACTGATGCCGATTCAATCCCTGAATTGAGGCGATAACAACAATAAATATATTCGATATGACCAAAATGCGCAAGCTGTTTCTTACCGCCCCCCAAACGAGAATGTTTTGTTTTCGTCACTCTGCTGTTGCGTTCGGTTGCACGGATGACTTTCTTCTATCTGTTCTGGCCGCCTCACCAATGAGTGCTTTGCCTGCGGAACTCGGCGACTGCTGAACAGCTACAGGCGCTTTCCTGTCAGGTTCATAAAGTCTCAGGCTATCTCCCGATGCCCTAAAAGTACCGCTCTCATCATACAGGCATTTTAATTTCATCAGTCCCTGGAAGGAAAATAAAATGAGACGAAAAATCGTGTTGTTGTCCCTCTGCCTGCTCGTGATTTCATGCGCCGAAGAGAAGAGCACATCACCTCCCCGGCAACCGGAAGCACGGTCAGTTTTTGACGGCACTCCCCTGTACCCGATTGAATTTTCCGCAGCTACCCGGGCCCGGCTGGACTCCAATCTGACCGTAGCACGGCTGCGCTATGAACAGCATCCGGAGGACCCGGAGAATATCATCTGGTACGGTCGTCGCCTCGCCTATCTGATGCGCTACCGTGAGGCCATCGAGGTCTTTTCCCGTGGGATTGAAATGTTTCCGGAGAACTACAAATTATTGCGCCACCGCGGGCATCGGTATATTTCCATCAGAGAGTTCGACAGCGCTGTCGCCGACCTGCAACGCGCTGCAAGTCTTGCCGAGCCCTACCCGGACGACATCGAGCCGGATGGTGCCCCGAACAAATACAACATCCCGCGCAGCACGACCAAATCAAATATCTGGTACCACCTCGGGCTGGCCTGGTATCTCAAAGGCAACTACCGCAAAGCCCTCGAAAGCTTCGAGAAAGCGCTCGATTTTTCGAAAAACGACGACACCTTCTGCGCTACAGCAGACTGGATTTATATGTGCAGCCGTCGCCTCGGGGATGAGGAAAGGGCAGCGGCAATTCTGGAAAAAGTATCTCCGGAGATGGATATTCTCGAAAACGATGCTTACCATGCACGATTGCTGATGTACAAAGGGCTGAAAGCCGCAGATGAGCTGCTCCAGCCGGGCACCACGGATCCGATCCAGCTCGCGACCTTTGGCTATGGTGTCGGTAACTGGTTTCTTGCCAACGGCGACAGCAGCAGGGCTGAACAGATTTTCCGGGAAATCATACGCGGGCCCTACTGGTCAGCATTCGGCTATATCGCCGCAGAGGCTGATTTGCAGCGCATGCACTCCCGGTGAGCACCTCGCTGCTCTGAAATCATCGATCAGATAAAACGACCCGGATAACATCATGAAAAAAATCTCTTTCTTTCTCGCCATCCTTCTGCTGCTGGTCATCGCTAACAACATGCGCTTCTGCTCATCGCCGGCAGACAGCGACATGGTCGAGGTCACGATTCACGCGCTCCAGGGCGATGCGCAACACGGCGGCCCGGTGGTCGTGGTACTCACCGATGCTGACAGAAAATTCTACCTGCCGCTGGTCGTCGATGCGGAACACGCAAAAGCCCTGTCTCTGGATCGCAACGGCAAACCACCGACCAGACCGGGTACGCATGATCTCCTCGCGATCATTCTCAGCACGCTCAACGCTGAGGTCGAACGTGTTGAAATCGACCGGATCGGCAAAGGGAAATGGGCTGCGGTTCTTCACATCAGGGATGAGGGGGAAACCTATAAACTGGACATCCAGCCCGGTGATGCTCTCGCAATCGCCCAACGCCTGCAGGTCAAAATCTTCGTCCCGCGAACATCCATGCAAAAACGCTCATCCGGGCCTCCTGCAAACGACCCTGAGCTGGAAAGCCCGACCTTTTCGCTGGATGAATACGGTTTCAGTGTTCAGAAGATGACGCCCGGCCTGCGGCGCATTTTCGGCGATGAGGGGGTGCTCGTCAGTGAAGTGATCCCCGGATCACCGGCAGCACAAGCCGGGCTGCGGGAAAGCGATCTCGTGCTGGCTGTCGAGGGCACGAGCATAGACTCCCCGGAACACCTGGCGCAAACGCTGCAGGCTGCAGGCTCTGGGCAAAAAAGGCTGCGCATCAGGCGTGACGGGGTTGAAATTGAGCTTCTGATGCAGCTCTGAAGCTCTGACATAAAAAAGAAGGGTGGCTCCCCACAGGGAAACCACCCTTTTCTTTTTTGGCTCTTCCTCAAATCGTCTGATGATTATCGCCGGCTTATCCGCCCGGCGAATCGCTGTCTTTTTTAAGATACCAAGGACATGCATCTTGCAGGGACACGCGGGAGGCACGACAAATCGTGCACTACAAACGTTTCATCCTGCCGGGGAGATAGTCATCCAGCACCTGCACTCCGGCATAACGGCAACTGCATGTCCTGTTTGCCACACACGATGTGGGGAAGAGCCTCTTTTTCAACTCTCCGGACGCCCGATTTTATTCAGCCGCTGCTTTCTCACCCCGCAGCCGCCGTACCGCCTCATCGACGTCGATCGTTGAAGTCACCCAATCCGTCAATTTCTCGTACTCCGTCCCTGAGATACACCGGACCAGATAAACCGAACGGCTCCCCTGGCGAACATCCGGCCCGAAAGTCAGGCTTGGGCCGATGCCCTTAAAATCTTTCAGCGACTCCATGGCCGCGACAAAGCTTTCCGGTGTCAAATCTTTGCCACTGCGCTTCAGCGCTTCCACTGCCGGCTCGGCGAAAAGGAAACCTGCCAGAAAAAAGACTCCCCAGGATTCATCCGGCATATATTTCTGCTGGGCAGCACGGTATTTCTGCATCAACGGAGAATCCGAATCCGGCATTTCAGCGAAATTGGCAAAGATCATATCCTTCCACGCTCCCCCGCTGATCTTGTACATCAACGGCATATCGCTCAGGGTATTCGAGGACATCCATTGCGGTTCGAAACCGATTTTTGCCGACTCCGCCAGAATCATCGGTGCGTGTTTCGGCGTGGCATAAATCAACACCGCATCAGCACCAGACTGCTTCAGGCGCAGCGCCTGCGAGCTGACATCGCTGTCCATAATTTCGAAAGAAACCGCTTCGACGAACTCCATGCCCAGGGATTCGAGCTGAAGTTGTGCGCCATAATAACCGCCGAGGCCGTAATCATCGTTCTGATAAAAGATCGCGATTTTCTTTTTGCCCAGCGTGTTGACAGCATAATCGACGAGGATGGCAGCTTCATCGCAATAGAGCGGGAAACCGGAAAAAAGATACTTGGACTGCGGCCAGGCCCAGTGGGTGGAGCCGGAGGCCGGGAAAACCCAGGGGACCTGGTTTTCATCCAGATAATCGCGCACCGCCATTCCGGTCGCTGTGCCGACGCCGCCGACAAAAGCAAAGACGCCTTCGTTCTCAACCATCTCCTTCACAGCAGCCACGGTTTTCGCAGGTTGATACGCATCATCACGCATGACATAGCGAATCTTACGGCCTGCGATCCCGCCCTCGTCATTGATCATATCAAAATAGCACTGCGTACCGCGGGCAATCGCTCCCCAGAGCGCGGCCGGGCCTGTCTGTGGCCCCCACTGGCCGATGACCACTTCTGTGTCCGTAACACCACGGGCGCGCTTCTCCGCGCAGCCGGAAAGCGTCATGGCCAGGCCGGCGAACATCACTGCCGCCAGCATGAGTTTCTTTTTCTGCAGCATGGTTCCTCCTCCAGTTTGGTTGGGTGTCTCTGGTATGAAAATTTATTCGGCGAAGTTCCTTTCTGTAAACCCGGGATAAAAACTATAGCCTGAGTATTGATAAATTTCGCAAAACTGATCTGTGCTGACGCCGGAGCGCCCTCATTCACCATACATCTCAGCGATCAGGTCGGCGAAAAGCGTGTTGATGCGCTGGCGTTTGACTTTCATGGTCGGCGTGACTTCACCATCCTCCTCGTACAGTCTTTTGGGCAAAATCCGGAATTTCCTGATCTGTTCAACCCGGGCCAGCTCGCGGTTTACGGCTTCGACCTCTGCAGCGATGAGCTCGTGAATTTTTTCATTATTGGCAAGATCGCGGTAGGTGGAAAACTGTATCTTGTTTTCCTGCGCATAGTTGACCGTATTTTCTTCGTCCAGCACGATGATCGCTGTCAGGTATTTGCGCCGGTCTCCGATGACGATCGCGTCGTTGATGTACAGGCTGAATTTGAGTTTGTTTTCGATGTACTGCGGCGCGATATTCTTCCCGCCTGCGGTGATGATGATATCTTTCTTGCGATCGATGATGCGCAGATTGCCCTCTTCGTCGAACTCGCCGACATCTCCGGTGTGCAGCCAGCCGTCGATCAGGGTTTCCTCCGTGGCCTGCGGATTGTTATAATAGCCCTTAAAAACACTCTCGGAGCGTACCAGAATTTCTCCGTCTTCGGCGATGCGTACTTCCGTCCCGGGCACGGGTTTGCCCACGGTCCGCAGCCGGAATGAATCGGTGCGGTTCGTGGTGGTCACACCGCAGCTCTCTGTCTGGCCATAACCTTCGATGAGATTCAGGCCGATGGACTGAAAGAACAGCAACACCGAGGGCGAGACCGGCGCCGCTCCCGAATAGGCGATGCGCATGCGATCGAACCCGAGCCGCTCGCGCAGTTTGCGAAACACAAGCAGCTCTGCCAGGCCATAGGCGATGCGCACGCCGGCGGCTGGTTTTTTATCCTGCATTTTTTCCTGCACATAGGCCTCTCCGGCCCGGCGAGCGAGCGCAAAACACGTCCGTTTGAACCACGTCGCCCGCGACATTTCGATAGTGATGTAGGAGTAGTACTTCTCCCAAACACGCGGTACGGCATAGCCGACCACCGGAGAAACTTCGCGCATGTTTTCCGTCACGGTATCGGTGTTTTCGATGAAATTGACGGTGTAGTGGTGCCGGATGTGGATGATCACGGAAAACAATCGCTCGAAAATGTGGCACAGCGGCAAGAAGGACAGCACCTCATCCGTGGGCATGACCGGATTGGCCGCGTGCACAGCTTCAGCCATGGACACCATATTGCCATGGGAGAGCATCGCGCCCTTGGGTGGTCCGGTTGTTCCCGAGGTATAGATCAGCATGGCGAGATCATCCGGCTGCAATGAGTGCAGACGCTGCTGCAGCTCACCGGCATGGCGCTTCTGCACCGACTCGCCCAGCTCCATCAGCTCTTTCCACGACATCACCATCTCGTGATCAAACTCTAACAGCCCGGTTTCATCCAGCACGATAATCTTCTGCAAGCTCGGTGTTTTCTCGCGAATCTGCAGCCATTTGTCGAGCTGCTCCTCATTTTCGACGAAATGAAAACGGGCTTGCGCATGGTTGATCACATACTCGCACTGTTCGGGAGAGCTGGTAGCATAAATGCCAACCGAGACTCCGCCCGCACTTTGGATTGCGAGATCGAAAATCACCCATTCCGGACAATTGTCGCCGATGATCGTTACGCAGTCGCCCTTGTTCAGCCCGAGCTCGATCAGTGCGCTGGCGGCGGTGCGCACCGATCCGGCATATTCCTGCCACGAGATATCATGCCAGAGACCATACTTTTTGTAGCGCATGGCCGTTTGGCTGCCCAGCTCTTTGCCGGCAGCCTGCAGAAGAGATGGAATCGTCTTCGCGCTTTCTGTGCTCGTCATGCCTCCCTCGCCCTCGTCGCGGTGATGTTCACTGCTGTCATTTGCCCGTCAAACCACGGTGCAGAATAGCGATCCAGCGCTCCTCACTGATAAATTGCCAGCTCCATGATTGCCATTTTTCACCCAGGCCGGCTTTCTGGAGTTCTTCGAGTGACTTACCGGCGGCAATACCAGAACGCACTGTCGCCATGGTTTCCTCCAGCATGGTGCGATAGGTTTTCAAATCTTCAAGAGTCGAAAGCGGGCCATGGCCGGGGATAATCTGCACATCTTCCGGCAGCTCTTCGATGAGCTGGGTGATGTTTTTCAGCAATCCTTGCGGATCACCGCCGCTGTCGATATCGACAAAAGGAAAACGGCCGGAGAAAAAATCATCTCCGAGGTGAACGACGTTTGCCTTTTTAAAATAAACGATGGCATCGCCGTCGGTATGGCCGGTGGGAAGATGGCGCACCTGTATTTCTTCATCATTAAAATGCACCATGAGGCCTTCGTCAAAAGTTACCACAGGCAGAGCCTCTTTGGCAGCCGGCGGAATAACCCGTTCTCCCCGGTGCTGCTCTGCCGACATGCGCTTACGGACATTTTCATGCGCCATGATCACCGCTTCTTTGCCGAAAAAGGCATTGCCGCCGGTATGATCACCATGCAGGTGGGTGTTGATCAACAGCCGGATATCGCCTTTGTTCAGCTCCCGGATCGCTGCGCGGATCTTTTCGGATAAACGGGCGAACTGGTCATCGATCATCAAAACGCCATCATCTCCGGCGCTGATGCCGATATTGCCACCCTGGCCTTCGAGCATATATACCGTACCGGCAACGTGAGTCGCCGTGATTTTAACTTCGGTATTTTGCTGCGGCAGCATAAAACCGAGCCCGAGCAAAAGAGCACAGGCAC
Organism: Bacteroidota bacterium; assembly: GCA_011375275.1. Taxonomy (GTDB): domain Bacteria; phylum Zhuqueibacterota; class Zhuqueibacteria; order Zhuqueibacterales; family Geothermadaptataceae; genus Geothermadaptatus. The sequence continues at coordinate 2,154 of DRLW01000052.1, read as the reverse complement.
CCAAAAAAACTATTCGTGATTTCATCAACTTTCTCCTGTTTGTGATGGGAACAGGCCGTCATTTTAGAAAAAAGCAGCCGCTGAGTCAAGCAAATCACGACGGAACCCCATGCCCTTCCGCCCGGGCAGGCAAGAAAAAGCGATGGAATAACACTTTTTTTTATTATATTCATGCACATTTCATTTTTCACCATCCTGGAGAGTGACTCCATGTTCATATCGTAGTACCTTCCAGCCTGTACCGGGAGCATGCAAACCAGCGACAGCTCGGTATGGCATTTCCTGAGTCTTATCGCTGCGAAGATACTGGCACACCTGCATCTGGACAGGAGAGTACTCTGATAGTCACAGTGATGTTGAATATAACCTTCGCTGTGTTCACTTGCTGCAGAACACGAGCAAACCGGACCCGCACACTGGCTGCACTCTGCTCCCACTGAAATCTGTACATACGAATAAGAGACCGGCACAGATTGCCCACAGGGGTAAAAAACAGGAAAATGTATGTCGAAATCGCAAGCTGACCAGTTACGTGCAGAAAACGAAGCCCTGAAAAGAAAAATTGCCGAGCTGGAACAAAGAGACAAGGCCCCTGCCCGGGGGCCGGGCAGACATTTTCGCCTCATGGCCGACAACAGCCCGGACCTGCTGTGGGCAAAAGATATCAATCTACGCTATACCTTTGTCAACAAGGCGCTGTGTGACGTGATTCTCGGTATTTTCGAACCGGAGGAAGTCATCGGGCGCACAGATGCCGAACTGGCTGATCTCTGCAACAAAGCCCACCCGGATATTCCCAACTACAATACTTTCGGCAGCATCTGCGAGGACTCGGACCAGCAGATCATCAAAAACAAAAAACCGATGCGCTTTGATGAGACCGGTTATGCAGCGGGCAAGTACGTCGCTCTGGATGTTTACAAGGCGCCGATTATCGACGAGGACGGCGAGCTGGTCGGCGTCGTCGGGAGTGCGCGCGTGGTTACAGCCGAACGCCGCGCCGAGGAAGCCCTGCGCGAAAGCCGGCGGCTGCTGGAGGAGGAGCGCAACCTTTTCCTCGACGGCCCGGTTGTCGTTTTCAAGTGGAAAAATGCTGCCGACTGGCCTGTGGAGTATGTCTCGCGCAACGTCGAGAAAGTGCTTGGCTACCCGGTTACGGACTTCACCAGCGGCAAAATTCTGTACAAACAGCTCCTGCATCCCGACGATCTCCTGCGTGTCACCCGCGAAATCGAATATTACATCCAGGAAAACACCGCGTCATATCAGCACCAACCCTATCGTCTGCGCACAGCCTCTGGTGAGTACATTTGGGTTACCGATAACACGACGGTCGTGCGTGATGACAAGGGCACCATCCGGCATTTTACCGGCTATATCATCGATATAACCGGACAAAAACATGCCGAGGAGGCTCTGAACCGCAGCGAAACACTGTTCAGGGCGATCATCGAGCAGTCCGGTGAGGGGATCGGACTGGCAAACAGCGAGGGCGATTATATTCTCGTCAATCCGAAATTCTGCGAAATGTCCGGCTACACCGAAGAAGAGCTTCTGAAAATGAACGTCCGGGATCTGATCGTTCCGGGTACCGAGCTCGTGCTGTTTCCACGCGCGCTCAGAGGGCAAGCCGGCAGCCGGGAATTCCCCTTGCTGCGTAAAGATGGCTCGACCCTCTACGTCGAGGTGGCGGGCTACCCCATTATCCTGGGGGGCGACCGACTCGTGCTCGGTATTGTCCGCGATATCGAGGAGCGCATTCAGGCCGAAAAGGAGCGCCTGCAGCTCGAAGCCCAGATACAACAGGCGCAGAAACTGGAAAGCCTCGGTGTTCTCGCAGGCGGCATTGCCCACGATTTCAACAACCTGCTGACCGGCATACTCGGTAATGCCGGGCTCGCCGCACTGGAAATCTCTCAAACATCACCTGCGGTCGCCAGCATCAAAAACATCGAAACCACCGCCGTGCGGGCTGCTGAGCTCTGCCGCCAGCTTCTGGCCTATTCCGGCAAGGGGCGGTTCGTCCTGCAGGCTGTCAACGTCAATGAGCTCGTCGAGGAAATGACACATCTGCTCAACGCCTCGATTTCGAAAAAAGTCATCATCAAGTATAACTTTGCCAAAAACCTGGCTGCCATCGAAGTGGATACCGGC
>DRLW01000051.1 GCA_011375275.1 Bacteroidota bacterium | reverse complement strand
GCGATTCTGCTGTTCAGCATTTCGATGCCATAGCGGGGCGCCAGTGCCTTGCGCCCAAGAACCTTCAGGCCACGGTCTTCTGCCCGCAGCGTGAGCAAGTCCAGCCACTCTTGCCCTGCCCCGGTTTCTTCCCTTGCTGCTTCCATACCGGTCTGTGCGTGCAAAGGCCGTGGTCGCTGCAGGCTCTGCTGCCGCATGTTCTGCCAGTGCAAACGGTCTTTACTCTCCGCGCGTTGGATTCGGGCGCCGAGTTTTTCGGGCGAGATTGCCTGTTGCGCATGCAGGCCCTGCGCCAAGCCTAACGCCAGGGCCTGCAGCAGCATGATAGTTTGTCTCGTGTTCACGTTACTGTCCTCCATTTTTCCCGGCTGTCCGGGCCGGGTTTAACCTTCAATCATCTGTATCGCCTGTAGCTGCATGGTATCAGTTACACGCGCATCCTCCTCCGGACCCTCCGCTGCCGCCACTGCTGCCTTCGAGGGTTTCCAGCCAGTGGCTCTCAACAGCATTTTCTCTGGCTTCAAAGGCAAAATCCATGATTTTCAAACCGAGATACTCGCGTTCAAAAGGTTTGACAGCGGCGCACCCATTTAAAAGAAACATAAAGATGGCTGCGCATATCATCAGTATTGTGTACCGGACAGGTTTCATCTGCGTCCTCTTCGTTTGGGTTTGAGCAGTTTCTGAACATCGGCGACCATTCCGCGAAATGTCGCTGGAGTGTAGCCCTTATAGACAGCACGCACGACACCACGCTTGTCGATGAGATAAGTGCTCGGCATGGCCTGCACCTGCCAGTCCGTGGCGACTTTTTTGTTGGCATCCCACAGTGTCGTGAGGTCGATGCCGTTGTGACTCAAGAACTGGATGGCATTTTCCAGCTCGCTATCGAGATTAACCGTGATGATAGCCAGGCCATATTTGCGATATTTTTTTTGCATGCGATCGAACAGTGGCAGCTCTTCACGGCATGGCGCGCACCATGTCGCCCAGAAATTCACCAGAACAACCATCCCCTGCATCTTTTGCAGATTGATTTTACGGCCATCGAACGCCTGCAGGCGGATCGGCTTTGCAGGCTTGCCGACCATCTGGTGGTCCCGTGCCGCGGGAAGCAGCAGGGCAAGCGACAGGCTGAGTGCTAACATCATGTTCATTCCTTTCGTTTTAAGCATGTGGACCAGGGTGTGGTCCTGTTCGGGTGAATTTACTGGTACTGGCTGCCGAGATCGATCCAGGTGATGATCTTGCGCACTTCATCAGGCGTCAGCGCGGCCTCTCCCTTGAGATGCGGACCGTTTGCCGCGTGGTCTTCGCCCCAGCCCATGAGAAAATTGACCAGCAGACTGCGACGGGAAAACGGCACACGGCTGGTTTCGACATAGCGTTTGTTTTCGCCGCGCAGCAGATTCTGATAGGCAACGGGATATCTGTCTCCCGGTGCGGTTTCCAGGGATAAGTCAAGGCTGCCGGCAGGTGTAGCACCGCTGTGGCAACTGATGCATTTCTGTTCGATGATCGGTGCGATTGCGGTTTTGAAATCGATGACCTCACGTTGTTCCAGCGGTACATTTAAATTGGTCGGAGTCTGTGTGGCAGCGATGGGGTTGGGATTTGATTTTTGCCCGCGTGGCCCGTGGCAGCCGGTACATTCTGCAAACTTTTCCCCCGGACGTGCATAGAGCCAACTGCGTTTGATGACGATAGCACGCCCGAGAGAGTCGAGCAGGTTGATCGAAAAAGGAGTGTTCGCCGGCACCTCGATGGCAAAGGAGCCATCTTCGTACACCGGTGCGGTGCCTAATATCCTTTTGCTCTCAAAGCTGGTCAGCCCGTTGCGCTCACGCGAGAGCTGCGGCACAGCCTCGACGATCATCACTTGTTTCACTTCACCGGGGCCGGGAATCTGCTGGCCATCGCGGCGTTGGCGGTTGTAAACATTTTGATTGACGAAGACGCCGGTCGTTGCCGATGAATTTCTCTTTTCAGGAATCACCTGCGGCTTCGGCCTCGGCGCAACAACAACAGCATCGAGCTCGTTGCTGTTGGGATCGTTGTACAGCAGGCTCAGGTTGCCACCGTTGCGATCGATGGTATAGAGCCCGTAGTCTCCGGCATCGTGCCCGAGAGGGGCGTAACTGACAACGAGTCTGCCGTCGGGCAATGGGAAAGGATACTTGAAGCTCGTGGTGTCACCGCTGATGGAAATCTGCGGCGTCAGGTTGATGTAATCGCCGTCCTGGTCTTCATCTCCGGCCGTAACATCGGAGTTGAGCAGCACCAGCGCACCACGATCGACCTGCACGCGATTGGACATGATCGCTACCAGCTTGCCGTTTTCAAGCTCGCGCGCATGCCAGAAATTGCGGCGGTGATTGCCGAAGTGCAGAAAGGTGCTCTGGCCATCTGGATGGGTGAAAAACAGCGGAAAACGGTTTATCGTGCCGTGGTGTTCCCAGCGTGTCCAGGCAATGCGGCCATCGCGCAGAACCAGCGGGTCGAAGTCATCGCTCATATTAAACGAAATTTGCTCGATATCACTGCCGTCGGCATTCATAATGTGCAGGACCTCAACAGGACGGCGCTCATACTCATCACGATATCCGGGACGGTTCGAGCAAAAAATGATTTTGCCGTTCGGCAGATAAGCCGGGTCACAGTCATCAAACGGGGAATCCGTAATCTGGCGCAGATTGCTGCCATCGATGTTCATTTCGTAGATGTTCCAGCTGTCATCACGATTGCGGCGCATGCTGAAGAGCACTTTCAAACCATCGTAGGAGATATCCGGGTCTGCTACGGCCGCACCCGGTGCCGTCAACCTGGTGAGATTGGTAACCGTGCCGTTGGGGGAGATCGGTGACAGCATATACAGGTTACTGCTGCTGTTTCGTGAGATGAAATTCGTATTCAAATAGCGGTTTGAGGTGGCTTTGACGAAGATCAATGCTGAATTATCCAGCAAATCTTCCGGCACACTGGTGCAGCCCGGCTGGGAGAGAAACAGCACAGCCGCGAGCAGCACACCCGGAACGTATTGTAAACTTGTCTTGATTTTTCTCATGTACTTCCTCCTGAACCTGTTATTTGCTTGTCCCATCTCGTCACACCGATCCTGCGGTGTGACGCCCTTCCTGACGCCCAGCGTCACCCATGCCCCGCCGGTGAAGCTGCTGACTTGCGGGGCACGCTGAAGCGTGCACTACGAACGTTTCATGCTTACCGGGGATTAAAAATGAAATGTCATTCCTGTCTGCATAATATTCGCGCCGAAACTTTCTGAGGTGAAAAAACGCTCTATCTTGAAGTCGAGCTCAGTGTGATGAGCAAAGCCGATGAAGCGATTGAGAGCATGCGCCTGCCAGACGATTTTGAACCCGAAGAGCTGAGCTTGAAATGGCTTGAGTTTGTAGTCCGCTGTGTAGTAAACCGGCCGGCCCTGCAGGGGATACTCTTTTTGATAAAACCACACCGAATTCTGGGTGTAATAGCGGTACCGGTAGCGTACCAGGACATTTTGGGTGATATTCTGATAGAATTTGATGCCGGCAGTGTGTGAAATCAGCCCCCAGTCATCGGCATAGAGCCGATAATCCAGCCAGAGCGCAGCGTTCGCCCGCTTAAAATATTTGTTCAGTTTGACATAGCCTGCGACCCGCGTTCGTGACAGCGGGTGATTTTCGAGATAGTATCCGCCGTCCACGTTGACGGTACGGTATGGGTTGGTCTGAAAACCTCGCAGCAGGCTGAGATCGACACCGATGCGCATGATCGAAGTGGGAGAAAGCGACTGCGTCACGGCGATATTAGCGAGGTAACTCCGGCGCGTATGCGCGGTATCCTGCCCTGTGGGGGTGATGTCGTCCCAGCCATAGGCAAAGCCGACCGCGATGTTGGTGTTTTTCATGTTGAAATCTTTGTTGTAACCCGCCCCGACAAGTCTGCCCTGATAATCGATCTCCGTGGAATAGTAGCCGGTGAAGGAAAAACGGTCCAACGTGAGCTGGCCGATGAACTGATTCCTGTTTTTGAAATACGTGCCGACACTGGATGAGTCGTCAACCGGGCGGGACGCACCTGTTATGGCGTCCGTCGGTAAGGGGATGCCGGAGATACCGCGCAATGGCGGAATCCCGACACGGTCGAGGGTGTACTGCACAGCAAGTGATGCTTTACTGCCGAGGGAACGGATGAACTGAAAAGATGGTGCTTTCACACCCAACCCCGCGTTATCGTTGAAAAATGTCGTATGCGTGGCCAACTGATTCTCTTCCGGGAACAGCAGGCCTGTGCGTGTCAGCAACAGGGTGATCGCCACTGTGGCGGCAAACAGGCGGACGACACCAGTGTATCTTTTTTTCACGTTTCGATACTCCAACCCTTGATCTCCGGGCACAGCAGCGCGAGATGCAGCAACCCGTGTTCTGCACAGGCGTGATTTTCCCGGAGAATTGATCGTTTGAAAAAGTTACAAATCAGCTTTTTTATGTATGATGAAGTCCGGGTATCCAGTTAACTCAGCAAACCGGGCCCGGCTCAGATACCGGCATGTGTCATTCCGGCCAAGCGCAGCGCCGTGCCGGAATCTCATCTTTTTGGTCACGTGCCTGAGTCTGGGAGATTCCGATCTTCCCCT
>DRLW01000050.1 GCA_011375275.1 Bacteroidota bacterium | reverse complement strand
TGTTGCCCCGCTTCCGCGGGGCAGTCCCACGAGCGATGCGAGATACTCCTGGCTCTGAAAGCCAGCATCCATTCCGAGGGGACTCCGGTACTCCCGTAAGGTTGGCGAGTTTCAGGCACGCTAAAGCGTGCACTACGAACGTTTCTCGGCTCAGCCCCCGGCATGTGTCATTCCGGCCAAGCGCAGCGTAGTGCCGGAATCTCATCTTTTTGTTCACGTGCCTGAGTCTGGGAGATTCCGGCCTTCCCCTGCGGGGAAACCGGAATGACGGTTCTGGTGCAGGCAGGTGCAGTTTTCAGGCGGGCTGGTTGAAGAGATGCAACCGGGCTGAGAGAACTGAATAACCCGGATAACATAGCGGTTAAGCTGAATATTTTCAAACATCTCTGGATTTTCAGGTTAAAGGAGGGAACGTTGGCGGAAAAGCAAATCATCCGTACCGGGCCGTATCCCGAGCTGACTCTGACGGCGGTTCTGGTGGGCTATGGTCTCGGCATACTCATTGCCCTGAGCATTGGCTATGCCTCGCTGATTCTCGGTTTTTCTATTGAAGGCTCGGAGCTGGCTGCCATTCTTGGATTCGGAATCCTGCGCGGCTTGCTCAACCGCAACAGCATCATCGAGAATAACATCAATCAGACTGTTGCCAGTGCAGTCAACGGCGCTTCGGCCGGTATGATGTTTTCGGTACCGGCTTTGTTTATATTGGGGCAGACGGACTTCAATCCGGTGGTGCTCGTCTTTTCGACCATCGCCGGCGGCGTTCTCGGTGTCGCGTTCATCATCCCTCTGCGCAAGCAGATGATCGATTTCGAACGGCTGACCTATCCCGGTGGGGTGGCGGTTGCCACGGTGCTGCGTTCTCCGGGGGCAGGTGTTCATAAAGCTGTGCTGCTCATCGGTGGTGCTGCGGCGAGTGCTGTAGTCCATTTTTTCAGCCAGAGTTATCACGTAGAAAACTGGAATCTGGGTGTTCTGATCGGCCTGCCGGAATATATGAACGGTGTCTGGTATCTCTCGCTGCTCACGGTCGGCGTAGGGTATATTGCCGGCAAGGGAGGCTTCTTTTTTATCATCGGCGGCTATGTGTGCTACTGGGTGCTGGCTCCGATGCTTTCTGCTGCCGGGCTGCTGCCCGAGCCTGCTGCGCTGCAGGAAATGGGTACCAGCCTGACCGGTTATCTGCGCTTGAGTTTATTCCGTCCGGTCGGTATCGGCATGCTGATCGGCGGGGCGCTCACCGGTATCGTTCTCGCTCTGCCCTTGATCAGGAGCGCTGTACACAGCATGCAGACAGCCTCAAAACTGAAAACTGGTATCTCTCAGGATGAGATGCCGATCAAGCTGCTTTACATCGCCATTGCGGCTGCAACGCTGCTGCTCTTCGTCATCGCGATCCATTCCACCGCGGAGATGGGCATCATACGCGGCAGCATTATGGCGCTGCTCGGAACGCTGTGGATCTGGGTTGCCGGTGTCATCCTGTCCGAGTGTATCGGCCGCACCAACTGGTCGCCCCTGAGCGGCATGACTCTGATTGCAGTCACCATCCTGATCATCATCAGCAGCGGTCTTGGCGACAAGGCTGCGATTATCTCTTCGGTCATGGTGGGTGCTGCTGCCTGTGTGGCCATGGCTCAGGCGACAGACCTGATGCTCGATTTGAAAACCGGCTATCTCGTCGGCGCCACGCCGCGCAAGCAGCAGATTGCCCAGTTGCTCGGCACCTGGCTCGGCCCGATCGTGATCATGATTTTGATTTACGTCCTGCACGATGCCTATAAACTCGGCAGTGAGCGCCTGCCCGCACCGCAAGGGCAGGCACTGGCGAGCATGATCAGTGGTATTCTCGGCGGAGATGTGCCAGTGCAAAAATACGTCGCCGGTGCCGGTCTTGGCGCTCTGCTCAGCGCCAGCGGAGTCGGCGGCCTCGGAGTGCTGGTCGGGTTGGGGTTTTATCTGCCGTTTAATATCGTACTCACCTACAGCCTGGGGACGGTGCTGCGCCTGTTCACGGATGCGAAACTCGGCCATCGGTATGCCGATGATGTCGGTATTCCGGTTGCGGCGGGTCTCATCGTTGGCGAGGCCCTGGTAGGCGTCGGTTTTGCGATTTATTTCATCATCACAGCAAGCGCGTGAGGAGGTGGGAAAATGAAAAAAGCAGGTTATCTCTTGATCACCCTCGGCTTTCTCGCGGCAGCTCTGGTTGCTGTCATTCATGTTCATGAAGTGGACTGGGCCTGGTTCGTGCCCACATTGCTCATCGGTGTTGCCGGCGTGGTGCTGGTTCAACGTGCCGAAAAAGCAGAGCACTTTGCAGACAGCCGCCTCGCGGGAAATATTCAGGATATCGAAGCCAGCCTGGGCCAGATCCTTCAGGAAATCAAAACCATCAACGCAGGAGATGGGCCGGCCGATCCCTATGTCGTGCATAAGCAGATCGATGAAAAACTGCCCGAGTTCATCGACCGGTTCGTGGAGGCCCGCCGCACTATCGGCCACGTTTATGGCTTGCAGAATTACGCCCAGGTGATGAGTGAGTTCGCGGCTGGCGAGCGCTACCTCAACCGCGTGTGGTCAGCCTCAGCCGATGGCTACATCGACGAAGTTCGCCTCTATCTCGATAAGGCGGAGGAACAGTTTGCCACGGCTTTGGAACGATTCAAAGCCCTGCGTGAAAGCACCGGTTGAGCTGAGTGCTGGCCGGGCAGGTGACACCATGAAAAAACGCTTTGCACCATTCACCTGAGTTTACCGCAAAGGTCAGGACGTCACACTGTGGGAGCTGGATGGCGGGACCGATACTGTGTTTGTAACTTTGTTCTGCGTTCAGAATATTTCAGGATAAAACAGGAAGCGACGGGATCTCATGGCAGATTCGGGAGTGTTTCAGGAGAATTACGATGTCGCCATCATTGGGGGCGGAATTAACGGCGCAGGTATCGCTCGGGACCTGTCCCAGCGCGGTCTGTCCGTGCTGCTGGTTGAAAAAAATGATTTCGGCAGCGGTACGACTGCTGCCTCGACCCGGTTGATCCACGGTGGTCTGCGGTATCTCGAACACTTCGATTTTGCGCTGGTGCGTGAATCCCTGCACGAACGCAAAATTCTTCTGCAGATCGCACCGCATCTGGTTTTTCCTCTCGAGTTCATCCTGCCGGTTTACGCTGGTCAGGAGTACGGGCGAGCCAAACTCAAGGCCGGCATGCTGCTCTACGATATTCTCTCTCTGGGAAAAAGCCTGCCCAAACACCGTATGCTCTCGCGTCGCAGAATTCTGCGTTTGCAGCAGGGGATGAATCCACAGGGATTGCACGGCGGATTTGCATATTTCGATTGCCAGGTGCCTCTTCCGGAACGCCTGACTCTGGAAAACATCCGGGCTGCCCGGCAGGCGGGCGCGCTTTGTTTGAATTATCATCGCCTCGCCGGTCTGGAAGTTGCCGGGGATGGCCGCTGGCAGGTGCGTTTTGAAGATGTCGATACCGGCGAACAGCACCAGGCAGCCGCGGGCATCGTTATCAATGCTGCCGGCCCGTGGGTGAACGATATCGCCGGACTGGCAGACCCGCGGCGGCCGAGGCTGGTTGGCGGCACGCGCGGCTCGCACATCCTCGTTGCCAATACGCTCGGGCTTCGCCATGCGCTATACTCGCCTGCCCGCTCGGACGGACGGCCATTTTTTATCATCCCCTTTGGCCGCGATGAGCTGCTCATCGGCACAACGGATATCTTTTACGATGCCAGCGTCGATGAGGTGCGCGCGGATTCCCTGGAAGTCCGCTACCTGATCAGCGAGACCAACCATCTGCTGCCTGAGCTGAATATCCGCCCGGAGATGATCCGGATGACCTACAGCGGTGTTCGGCCCCTGCCGCCTGCCGAGGGCAAAGACGCCGGCGCAGTGACACGCCGGCATTTCATCAAACAGCATGAAACCGGCGACGATCGCCGCGCTTTTCTTTCGATCATCGGCGGCAAGCTGACCACCTATCGCCAGCTTGCTGAGGAGGTAGGAGACAAGGTAGCAGACCTGTTGTCTGCGCACCTGCCCGGAAGCCGGACAGCCCGCGAGCCTCTGCCGGGAATCCCGGAGCAGAGGCCCTGGCAGCGACGCCCTGTACGCCGGAGAACATTCCCCGAGTTGAACTCAGACCCTCTGCTGCTCTATGGAAAAGCCCGCCGGCACATCCTCGAGATCGCCGGCGTGGATAGCGTGGAAAAAATGAGTCCGGATGAGATTCTGGTAGCAGAGGCGAGGTACTGCGCCCGCCATGAGCAGGTACGCCACCTCGATGATTTCCTGCTGAGGCGCAGCATGTGGGGGCTGCGGCGGGGGAAAGAAGGCGACTATGCCGGCGCTGCAGCACAGGCCATGGCCAGAGAGCTGGCATGGACCGACAGCCGCATGTTGCTGGAGATTGCCCGCTACAACCGGATTCTTGCCCGTGCTTTTTCCTGGCAGGAAGATACGGAGCGATAGCCCCTACGATTTTGCCGGATCAGGCAGGGCATCTGTGCCGGCTGGTTCCAGTTTTTCCCGCTTGACCCCTGCCAGTCGTTGGAAATAGACCGAGACATCATCCAGCAGCGAGTATGCCACCGGCACGACGATCAGCGTCAGAAAAGTGGCGAAAGCCAGGCCGAAGATAACCGCAAACCCCATCGGCCCCCACCATTGCTGGCTGTCACCGCCATACGTGAACGTGAGATTGAAAAAGTCGATATTGAGCCCGGTAGTCAGCGGGATCAGTCCGAGAATCGTGGTCACGGCAGTGAGGATAACCGGCCGGAAACGCGTCTTGCCGGCCTGCACGATCGCAGTCTGCTTCTCAAGGCCTCGCTCGCGCAGTTTCATGGTATAATCCAGCAAAACGATCGCGTTGTTGACCACCACGCCGGCCAGGGAAATCACTCCGATGCCGGTCATGATCACTCCGAAGGGCGTGCCCGTGACCAGCAGGCCGAGAAAAACACCGGCCAGCGACAGCAGGACGGACAGCATGATGATGAACGGTGTGATCACCGAATTGAATTCCGACACCAGGACCAGGAAGATCAGAAGCAGGGCGATCAAAAACGCGCCGGAGAGAAATTCCATACTGTCCTGTTGCTCTTTGTTCTGGCCGGTGTAATCGATGCTGTACCCGGAAGGCAGCTCAAAAGCGTCAAGGCGCGTTCGGATGTCTGCCAGAACTTCGTTGTCCAGCCGTCCTGCCGTATTTCCTGTGATCGTTACCACACGTTTGAGATCCTTGCGTTTGATGCTCGAAAAGCCGCCGCCGAATTCCAGGCTGGCGATCGAGCTCAGAGGCACGGGCTTGCCCTCGTCGAAAATGATCAACTGCTCGAGGTCGCTGATCTGGTTGCGCCACTCCTTGCTCAGGCGCACGGTGATGTCATACTCCTCGTCATTGATGCGGTACTCTGATGCTTCCGTGCCGTTGATCGCGGTCCGCACGGTGTTGGCGATCTTCGCTGTATTCAGCCCGTACAGCCGTGCTTTTTCGCGGTCGATGATGACGCGCAGCTCCGGGCGCCCCTGGTCGAAGGTATCGCGCAGATCGACCAGCCCGGGGATGTCGCGGATTTCACGGCGGATTTTCTGCGCCAGGCTGCCGAGCACTTTGAAATCATCGCCGGAAAGCTCGATACTGATCGGCGCTCCGGTCGGCGGCCCCATCTCCGGCTTGTTCACTTCGATGCGGGCTCCGGCTATGTCGCTGACAGCCTCGCGGATTTGTTCCATGGTGATGACCGAGGACTGCTCGCGGTACTCGCGATCGATAAACTCCAGTGTGATACGGCTTTTGTGCGGCGTGCCGCCTCCGCCCATTTCATTGCTCGTGGTCGCCATGGTAAAGCCGACGCTGGCGGTGTAGTTTTTGACATCCCCCAGAAACTGCGGCAGCCTGGCCTCGATTTTTTTGACGATCCTGTTCGATTCATCGATGTTGGTCCCGCTCGGCGCAGTGACATCGATGGTGAGCTGGTAGGGATCGACATCAGGCATAAACTCGACGCCGCGGCCGAAAATGCCGTAGAACAGAAGGATGAGCACCAGCAGAGCAAAAGAAAGACCGATGGTGGTCCCGCGCCGGCGCAGTGCAAAGAGCAGGCTTTTTTCATACACAGCGATCACCCTTTGGAGCCCCCTGTCAAAACGACCGGCCTCGCGTGTGCGTTTTTTCATGAACTGTGCCGCGATCACCGGGTTGAAGATCAGCGCAACGAACAGGCAACTGCCCAGGGTGATGATCAGGGTCGCCGGCAGGTAGCCCATGAACTCGCCCATGATGCCGGGCCAGAACAGCATGGGCGCAAAGGCGCACACCGTCGTCAGGGTACTGGCCGAAACCGCCGCACCCACCTCGCGCGTGCCCAGCCATGCGGCCATGAGCATGCCGTATCCTTCCTGCTGATGGCGGTAAACATTTTCGATGATCACGATCGCGTTGTCCACCAGCATCCCCAATGCAAGGATCAGGCTGAAGAGCACGATCATGTTCAGTGTGTAGCCAAGCGCCTGGATGAAAATAAAAGAGATCAGCATCGACAGCGGGATGGACAGGGCGATGAAAAGGGAGTTGCGAAAGCCGAGAAACAGCACCAGCACGGCCACCACCAGCAGCAGGCCGGAGATGATGTTGTTTTCCAGTTCATTGACCATACGGCGGATCTGTTTCGACTGGTCTGCCAGCAGATCGATTTTCGTGCCCTCGGGCAGAAAGGGCATCATGCGCGCGATTTCCTGTTTGACGCCGTCAGACACAGCGATGATATTCTCGCCCGAACGCTTTTTTACGCTCAACGTGATACACTCGACTCCGTTCTGGCGCGCATAACTGTCCCGCTCTTTAAAGCCATACACGACCTCAGCGAGGTCTTTGATGTACACGGCCTGGCCATCGATGACTTTGACGATGATATCCCGTATCGTTTCCGGTTGCTCGAACTCGCCCGGCACCCGAATGAGATAGTTGAGCTTGCCGACCTCGACCGACCCGCCCGGGATGGTGCGGTTTTCGTTGCGGATGGCATCGATGACGTCCTTAAAAGAGATGCGGTAGTATTTCAATTTTGAAAGGTCGATATTGACTTTGACCTCGCGATCAAGCCCGCCGGTGATCGTGACATCGAGCACGCCGGGGATGTTTTCGAAGCGGTCTTCGAGGTGCTCTGCCACCTCCTTGAGCTTGACCAGCCCGTAGTCTCCGGAGATGTTGACCAGCATGATCGGAAAGGTCGAGAGATCGATCTCACTGATCATCGGGTCATCTGCATCGGCCGGCAGCTCTGGTT
>DRLW01000049.1 GCA_011375275.1 Bacteroidota bacterium | reverse complement strand
GCCATCGAAGCAGCGGCTGCCCAGGCGGCCGGTGGCGTCGATGTACTCAGCGATCATTTCGCCGGGGAGGATTACCGCACGCACCTGGCGCGCGTGTATGCCCGCCGCGCCATGAGTCAGGCTGCGGGCATAGCCTGAGGCAGGTTTTTCAGTCGATAGCGAACAACCCGGATGAGGTGCCGAGCCTCGTCCGGGTTGATTTTTATGGATAAAAAAGAATGTTCCGCGTGCACGAGGTATCGTGTACGGTCGCTTACTCTTTCAACGGCACTATCACCCGCGCAGGATATGAAGAATCCCGATCTCGAAAAAATCGAAACGATGCTGGCTGAGCAGGGCTACATCACCGAGGACAGTATTGTGATGTCGCTTTTTCTGGCCATGCGCCTGAACAAGCCGCTGCTCGTCGAGGGCCCGGCCGGTGTCGGCAAAACCGAAATCGCCAAAGTGATGGCCAAAGCGCTGGATACTGAACTCATCCGGCTGCAGTGCTACGAAGGGCTCGATGCAACCCATGCGTTGTACGAATGGAACTACCAGCGCCAGCTCCTGCACATCCGCATGCAGGAAGACAGCGGCAAGACCCTGGAGCAAAAGGAAGCCGAGATTTTCAGCGATGCCTTCCTGCTGCGCAGACCGTTGCTGCAGGCAATCACACATCCCAAGCCCGCTGTCCTGCTTATCGATGAAGTCGATCGTGCGGACGAAGAGTTCGAGAGCTTCCTGCTCGAAGTCCTGTCCGATTGGCAGATCACCATCCCGGAAATCGGAACCATCCGTGCACAACACATCCCGCACGTGGTGGTGACCAGCAACCGCATCCGCGAGCTATCCGAAGCGCTGCGCCGGCGCTGCCTGTATTTGTGGATCGATTATCCCTCTTTTGAAAAAGAGCTCACCATCGTGCGCGAGAAAGTGCCGGGCATCGATGAACAGCTCGCCGCACAAATCTGCCGTTTCATGCAGGAACTGCGCACCATGAAGCTGGAAAAAGTACCCGGCGTCGCCGAAACCATCGACTGGGCCACAGCGCTGGCCTCGTTGCACTTCGATCATCTCGACAAAACCATCGTCGAGAACTCTCTCGGTGTGATTTTGAAGGACTGGCAGGATATCCGCGACACCAGTCTGTCGCTGTTTGAGCTGTTGGAAAAAACCGGTGTAAAAAGCCGCCTCGCTCCGGGTTCGGACGCTGTGTGAGCCTGCTGCAGCCGGGGAAATTTCCCCCGCTGATCCGTTTCCTCCATGACTGCCTGCCCCGCTTCGGGTGTCCCCCGGAGCATAATCCTGACCGGGTGCGCCGGAACTGTCTTATTCCATCGTTTGGAACACAGGCAGGCTGGTAGAAAAGTGCGGCATCGCTGAGTTAGTCAGTGTCCAGATCTGAAATCTCAAATTTATGAATTTTTCAGCATACACATCCCTGAGTGGCAATATCGTGCTGTTTTGCCGCTATCTGCGTCAGCACGGCATGCGCGTCAGCGCTGCGGAACAGGCTGATGCCTTGCGTGCGATGCGTGAGCTCGGTTTTTATAGTGCCGAATCACTGCGGCTGGTTTTACGTGCCGTGCTCGCTCGCAGCCCGCAGGAGCTGCAGCAGTTCGACGAGCTGTACGAGGCGTTCTGGCGCGAGCTCGAACGGGCGCAGGATGCCAAAATTCGCGAGCACGAGCAGGAGCGCCTGCAGCAGCCCGATGATCCGGCGCGAAAGCCTCCCTCTCTGGAAGTGCTGAAAAACTGGCTGCACGGCAATAAATCCGAAGAGGAGAAAGAGCTGGCCGTGTGCAGCAGTATGGAAGTGCTGGCGAAAAAGGACTTCAGCGAGCTGCACGGCGAGGAGCTGCAGTTGGTCATGCAGGCCATCGCCGTGCTGGCGCGCTCGCTGGCAACGCGCTACAGCAGGCGCTACCGCAGCGTTCGCAGGGGTGGTGTGCTGGATATGAAAAAAATCATGCGCAGCAGCATGCGCCGCGGCGGCGAAGTCATCGATCTCGCGTTCCGGCAGCATAAAATTCAGCGCCTGCGCCTGGTCATGCTCTGCGATACCAGCAAATCGATGGACTTGTACAGCCGTTTTCTGATCCAGTTCATGTACAGTTTTCATCATGCAGACAGCCGTATCGAGACCTTTGTTTTCAGTACCCGCTTGCACCGCATCACCGCCCAGTTGCAGCAAGGCAGCTTTCGCAGTGCGCTGCAACAGCTTTCTGACAGCGTTCCCGACTGGTCCGGCGGCACGCGCATCGGCGCCTCGCTGAAAACGTTTGCCGAACAGTACGGCCCGCGTCTGCTGGATGCGCGCACGCTGGTGCTGATCATGAGTGACGGCTGGGACACGGGCGAGATCGATGAACTGGAGCAGGCGATGCAGTATCTGCACGCCCGCGCCGGCCGGGTGATCTGGCTCAATCCGCTGGCCGGCAGCCCGGCGTACAGTCCGGAAGTGCGGGGCATGAAAGCAGCGATGCCGTATATCGATATTTTTGCTCCGGTGCACAACCTCGAGAGTCTGAAGGCGCTGTCCCGTATGGTGCACGGTCTCGCCGGTGATGTCTGGCGTAAGAAAAGGCGGTGAGGCATGGAGCAGTTTTCTCTTTGAAGGGGGATACAGGGGGATGCCCTGCGGCTGCGTGGCGGATTGTTGCGGATTTGGGTTTGTGCTTGGATTTTTGTTTTGCGGAGTTTTGCAGCGGTTGTTGTGGGAGCATTCCGTAGTTCGCGACATGAATGTCGCGTTACAGCCCTGTTTTACTGCGGTTGTGGTG
>DRLW01000048.1 GCA_011375275.1 Bacteroidota bacterium | reverse complement strand
CGACGCGGATGGACGCTCCACGGGTTCTGGTTCAGCGCTTTTGTCCGGCTCCGGCTGTCCTGCTTCTTCGGCCTGTTCCGCTGCCTCGGTCTGCGGCTCATCGGGCTGTGCTGCCGCTCCGGCGCCGGTATCGATGGTCAGCATCAACTGCCCGATCTCAGCCGTCTGCCCGGCTTTGACGTGGATATCCTTTACCGTTCCGGCAAAGGGCGAAGGCACTTCGATCGTCGCCTTGTCGGTTTCGATCTCGAGCAATATCTGCTCTTTCTCAACCCGGTCTCCCTTTTTGACCAGGACTTCGACCACGTCGCCGGATTCGATGTTTTCACCGAGTTCCGGTAATCTGAATTCTTCGATCATATCCTGTTGCCTTTCATTCTTTCAGAACCAATCAAATGCTGTCATTGCAAAATGAGGCGAACAAACTCTGAAAATCACCGCGAGTAAGCCCGCCCGCGTCTGGTTAAGAGATGACCGGATTGGGTTTGTCCGGATTGATGTTGAGCTCCTTTGCCGCCTTTTTGATTTTAGCTGCTGGCAGCTTGCCACTGCGCGCCAGGTCTGCCAGTGCCGCAAAGGCGATATGCCGGGCATCGACCTCGAAAAAATCACGCAGAGCACTGCGCGAATCGCTGCGGCCAAAACCATCTGTTCCCAGCGTCACAGGTGTTCTGGGGAACCAGCGCGCGATGGAGTTGGGCAGAGTTTTGAGATAATCCGAAGCCATGACATAGACGCCCTCGGTATCCTGCAACAGCGTTTCGATGTAGGTCTTTTTCGCCTTCTTGTCCGGGTTGAGCGTATTGTAGCGCTCGACATCGATGCCGTCGCGATACAGCTCTTTGTAGCTGGTGATACTCCAGATGTCGGTTGCAACGCCGTACTCTTTTTCCAGAATTTCCTGGGCCTTGAGCACTTCATTCATAATCGCCCCGCTTCCGAACAAGTGAGCGCGCAGTTTGGCGTTTTTCTTCTTACTGGCCTGGAAACGATACATCCCCCGGATAATCCCTTCCTCAACACCTTTGGGCATGGGCGGCATCGGGTAGTTTTCATTCATCACCGTGATGTAATAGAACAGGCTTTCCTGCTTGACATACATGCGATCGATACCGTCGCGAATGATCAGCGCAAGCTCATAGGCGAAAGCCGGGTCATAGGCTTTCATATTCGGCACCGTCAGAGCCAGCACATGGCTGTTGCCGTCCTGGTGCTGCAGGCCTTCACCTGCAAGGGTCGTGCGTCCGGAGGTAGCACCGAGCATGAAGCCCTTACAGCGCATGTCAGCCGCAGCCCAGATCAGGTCGCCGACACGCTGCAGGCCGAACATGGAATAAAGGATGAAAAAGGGAATGGTGTTGATGCCGTGTGTGGCATAGGCTGTTCCTGCTGCGATGAAAGAAGAGGTAGCCCCGGCCTCGGTGATCCCTTCTTCGAGAATCTGACCGCTCCGTTCTTCCTTATAATACAGCAGGCTGTTGGAATCGACAGGTTCGTAGAGCTGGCCTACGTGGGAGTAGATGCCGCTCTGGAGAAAGAGGGCTTCCATACCAAACGTGCGTGCCTCATCCGGGACTATCGGTACGATCAGGTCGCCGATCTCCTTGTCTTTCAACAGTTTGGACAGGATGCGCACGAACACCATGGTCGATGAAACAGGCCGGCCATCGGTTCCTTTGAAGAATTCATCGAAAAGGGTTTTATCCGGCGGGGTCAGGGGCTTGCTTTCATCCTGGCGAACGGGCAGGAAACCACCGAGTTTCTGGCGGCGTTCGCGCAGATAACGCATTTCCGGACTGTCTTCCGGTGGTTTGTAAAACGGTGCTTCCGCGACATCTTTGTCGGAAATCGGGATGCTGAAGCGGGTGCGAAATTCTCGCAACTCCTCTTCGTTGAGTTTTTTCTGCGAGTGCGTGATGTTTTTCCCCTCGCCACTTTCTCCAAGCCCGTAGCCCTTGATAGTGTGAGCGAGAATAACCGTGGGAGCGCCTTTGTGCTCCACCGCAGCTTTGAATGCGGCATACACTTTTTCCGGATCATGCCCCCCGCGGCGCATTTTGCGCAGTTGCTCATCCGAGACATGGCTCACGATAGCGTCCAGCTTGGGGTTGCCGCCGTTGAGGTGCTTGCGGATAAAGGCACCGCTCTCTACAGTGTATTTTTGATACCAGCCATCGACGATTTCAGTCAGGCGATTGACCAGGTCGCCATCTTTATCGCGCTCGAAAAGCTCGTCCCAGTCCGATCCCCACAGCACTTTGATGACATTCCAGCCCGCACCTCTGAACGAACGCTCCAGCTCCTGGATGATCTTGCCGTTGCCCCTTACCGGGCCATCCAGGCGCTGCAGGTTACAGTTGATGACAAAGATCAGATTGTCGAGCTGCTCCCGTGCTGCCAGTGAAATCGCCCCCAGGGTTTCCGGTTCATCGGTTTCGCCATCGCCGACAAATGCCCAGACTTTGCCGCTTTTCTCCTTGTCGAGGAAACCACGGTCTTCGAGATAGCGGTTGAATCTCGCCTGGTAAATCGCCATGATCGGCCCGAGCCCCATGGATACCGTCGGGAACTGCCAGAATGTCGGCATCAGCCACGGATGCGGGTAGGAGGAGAGACCGCCGCCTTCGCGCAGTTCGCGCCGGAAATTGTTTAATTGCTCCAGACTGATTCTACCTTCGAGAAAAGCGCGGGCATAAATCCCCGGCGAGGCATGGCCCTGAAAATAAATCTGATCCCCGGCATACTGGCTCGTCTTGGCGCGGAAAAAATGGTTGAAACCAACCTCGAAAAGAGTGGCGACGGATGCGTAGGTGGAGATATGGCCGCCGATGCCGGACTCCTCGCGGTTGGCGCGCACGACCATGGCCATGGCATTCCACCGGATGATGCTCTTGATGCGGCGCTCGATCTCGCGATTGCCCGGAAATACCGGCTGGTCTTTGGCAGAGATCGTGTTGATGTAGGGGGTGTTGGCAGTGAAGGGCAGCTTGACTCCTGCCTTCAAAGCGTAGCTTTCAAGTGCTGCGATCAGTTTGCTGACTTTCTGCGGGCCGCCCGTCTGGATGACGTATTCAAGTGATTCGAGCCACTCGCGCAACTCGATATCATCCAGCTCTGCAAGCCGCGTGTTGAGATTTTTTGTGTTCATAATCTTGCTGAACCTCAGATTTTATGTAATGATGGGACAGGTTTTCACAGTCATACACCGATGGGCACGGCACGTATCAGTAACCCCGGCGCTGGGAAGAAGCCAATATAAAATATTCTGCCATTGAAACAAGTGAATTTACGGTATATTTACGCTAATAGCGAAATAGCGTGCCGCTTCGCCATGACATTAAGAAAAAGCGGCCTTCTGTTCGCAGGAGCCTCGCGAAAACGCTTCCAGAGAATGAGAAATCAGTCGTGATCCCCGTTGGTCAGAACAGGAGGTTGCCCGGTCGCTTCGAGAACGCTGAGCCAGAGATTGCTGCGGGGCTGGATGGTCTTGCGTTTGGCTGTAGCGACTTCGATGGGCACGTGGGTGAAGACGTTGTACCACAAGCCGATGACCAGATCGGTTTTGCCGGCCATGGCCGCATGCACGGCATACCGGCTCAGGTTATCACAAAAGACGCTGTCGTTGGCTGTCGGCAGAACGCTGCGTATGGTGTAGCTGGGATCGATATATTTCAGGTTGATGGGAATATTCCTGGCTGCGAAATAGCGTTTGATTTCATCGCGCAGAAAAATACCGATATCGTTGTAGCGTACGTTGCCGGACGCATCGGTCTCCTGTTTCGCCCCACCCATGAGGTTTTGCCCTGCACCTTCTGCAACGATGATCACAGCATGGTCCCGCTTTTTCAAGCGCTGCTCCAGCAGATAAAGCAGGCCGTTTTCCCCCTCAAGCTCGAACGGGAATTCCGGTACCAGAGTAAAGTTCACCTCGCGGCTCGCAATGGTCGCGTGCGCAGCGATAAACCCGGAATCACGCCCCATAACCTTTACCAGTCCGATGCCGTTGGGATGGCTGTGCGCCTCGGCATGGGCACACTCGAGAAAGTTGCGCGCCTGCCCGACGGCGGTGTCAAAGCCGAAGGTCTTATAGACGAAATTGATATCGTTATCGATCGTTTTCGGTACGCCGACCACAGCAATCTCCAGGCCGCGCCTTTCGATCTCCTCGTGGATCGCATGGGCGGCTTTCTGGGTGCCGTCACCGCCGATGGTGAACAGGATGTGAACACCCTCATGTTCCAGACGGTCAACGATCAGTTCCGGCGGCCTTTCACCACGGGAGGTGCCGAGAAATGTGCCCGGCGTGCGGTGAATGGATTCCACGATTTCCGGCGTCAAAAGTATGGGCGGCAGGCCGGTATCCGGGCAGAAGCCCTGAAAGCCATAGCGGAAACCGATGATATTGCGCACGCCATAGCGGTAGTAGAGCTGCATGAAAATTGAACGGATGACGTTGTTCAGGCCCGGCGATATCCCGCCACAGGTTACCAGTGCAGCCCGCGTGTATCCGGGACGGAAGAAAATCTTACTGCGCGGGCCTGCTTTTTCCAGGGTGTGAGCATCATCAGCACTACACGAGCCGCGATAGTTGATGTCGATGAATATGCGTGTATCATCCGAGATATAGCCCGCGATATTATCACTCTCCTCGTCATCGAGGTTGAGTGGAGAATCATATTTGCATTCGCCCAGCGTCTTGATCGTATAGTCCATGGTTTCAATCGTAATCCGGTTTTTATTTATGCATGGTGTGCTTGCTTGTCTGTCGGTTTGTGCAAGCGGAGAAAATATCGATTTTCATCATAAAAACAAACAGGAAACCTGCTAAATTTCGACAATTTAAAATATGAATTTGTCTTGCAATAGGTCGCGAACTTGCTATTTTTAACATGTTTGTCATAGCCTGAAAAAACCTTCTCGTGAGAGCCTGCACTCTATCTACTGCACAGGGTGAACAGAGAAAATCAAGAATCGAAAGCGATCATGGCCGCAGAAACGAAAATTACCGTTCTTCCTCCTGAAGTCTCCAACAAAATCGCTGCTGGTGAGGTCGTCGAGAGACCGGCATCCGTGGTCAAGGAGCTGGTTGAAAACAGCATCGATGCCGGCGCTGATGATATCACCATTCTGCTCAAAGATGG
>DRLW01000047.1 GCA_011375275.1 Bacteroidota bacterium | reverse complement strand
TTTTACAAGTGCGGATAACGGCTGGGTCGGTGGCGCGGAAACACTGGCCCGGACAACAGATGGCGGCGCGACCTGGAGCACAGTCATGCGCACGGCAGACTTCAGCAGCCGCTTTCTCGATGGCCGGTTCGCAGTACTGCATTTTACCGACAGCAAAAACGGCATGGTGGCCGGGTTTGTCAAAGAAACAGACCTCGGGCCGGAGCCCTATATTTATAGAAAAATTTTACGGCGCACAACCGACGGAGGCAGCACCTGGACGACGCCCAGTCTGATCGAACAACAGCAGGGCTGTGGTTTTATGGTCGAATCGATTACCGACGTTGCTTTCATCGATGCTGATACCGGCTGGATGGTCGGGCAGAATCTCGAATTCAACGCCTGGTTGGTTGCGAAAACCAGCGACGGCGGCGCGACGTGGAACCAGATCAGTTGTCCGGAAATGACAGCCCGGACGATTTTTTTCTGGGATGAAAACAACGGGCTGATCGCCGGGGATGATGGTGATATGGCGCGGAGTTCGGACGGGGGCACAAAAGATAGCTGGCAAAAGACACCGGCCTGGACCAGCGAAAGGGTGCAAAAAGTCCGCTTTGCCGACAGCGCGCACGGCTGGGCCGTGGGCTGGCGCGGTACGATTCTGCGTTCTGATGATGGCGGCCAGAGCTGGGCTCCCCAGTACAACACGACCTATGATTTTCAGACAGCTTATTTTCTCGATGAGCAAACCGGTTGGGTTGCCGGCGGTGTTGGCCCGCGCAGCGGCGTTATTCTCAAAACCGAAGACGGTGGTACGACCTGGCAAACGCAGATGCTCAGCCGCTGGCCAACGATCCGCGCACTCTATTTTCACGATGCCAATACCGGCTGGGCAGCCGGCGGTGATGTCAATTACCGCGACGGCAGCAGCGAAAACGTCATTCTGAAAACCAGCGATGGCGGTGCGAGCTGGCAGCCACAAACTCCCGGTGTCACTACCGTACTGAACGGGCTTTCTTTTATCGATGCGGACAGCGGCTGGGCGGTCGGCTCAGACATCTTTACCGGCCGGGCCATCCTGCAGACAACGGATGGCGGCGCAAGCTGGACGCCGCTCAACTATGCCGGCGACAGCCCGGCCACACTCACGGACGTGCATTTTGTCGATGGCAGCCGGGGATTTATCAGCGGCTACGGCGGCACGACGACACGGTACGCTGTGCTCAGAACCGATGACGGCGGCGCCACGTGGACGCCCCTGATGAATGATGCAGATATTCAGATCATGGATGTGCAGTTCCTCGACCGCAATACCGGTTTTGCCGTTGGCGAAGCGACCGGTGGGACGCACAGGAATGTTTTCATGCGCACGAATAACGGCGGTGAGAGCTGGATGATCCAATATGATCTCGGTTCAGACCCCGTGCAGCCCCTGTACGACGTTCATTTTCTCGATCCGGATCATGGTTGGGCGACCGGCGCCAACGGTGCTGTACTGCAGTTTGAGTCCGGCGTTTTTCACGTCTCTCAGTATGATACGCCGGCCAAAACCCTGCGGGCTGGCTCGTTTATCAGTCCGGCGGAAGGCTGGGCTGCGGGGGATGACGGCTGGATACTCAAGCTCTATTCCGAACCCCGGCAATTCCAGGTCTGGAGTGATGATTTCGAGGACGGCAACGCAGACGGATGGCAGCCGCTCACGCCTGCGCGCTGGCAGATCGCGGAAGAAGGCGGCTATCACAGTTACCATCTGAACTCTACAGACTACCAGCCTGCCGTGGACGGGCGGCTGGGTGAGTATTCTCTGGTCAAAGACCGCATTTACGAAAATTTCGAGCTACGCTGCGATATCAAATCCGCGGAAGATTTTGCTGCCAATGCTTATGCGGATTTTGCTGTCGTTTTTGCGTTCCGGGATTCGCTGAACTACGATTATATTCTGTTCAACACCAATGCTGCTGCCAGCAGTTTCAATAAAGTTGTCAACGGCGTGCGGCAGAAGATTCAGGAGCTGGACGGGTTTGTGATTCCGGACAACGAGTACCATGCCTATCGCATTTCCCGCCAGCAGAATCAAGTGCGGGTTTACCTCCCGGACGGCCGCGAGATTCAGATACAGGACGACAACCCGACACCGGGACGTGTCGGCGTCGGGTCTGTCAATGATGCGGCTTTTTTCGATTCCTTCACCATCGAAGGGCAGATTCTCGATCTCAGTGTCGATCTTGAGCTTCCGCCAGCCACGGTACAGTACGGTGATACCCTGCAAACCGTGGTGCGCGCGAGCTCGGAAAATGCCATCAGCTATGCCCAGCTTGTCCTCGAATATGACAGCACCTTGCTGCAGTTCATCGATGCTGCGCCGGGAGCAGACGCAGCATCGCTTTCACTTCAGGTCAATTCATCCCTTCCGTTTCAACCATCGACGGCCGGGTTTGATGCCAATGTGCTGTTGCAGCTTTCCGGTTCCGGGTCTTTCTCCGGGCCGGATCAGGATATTCTGGTGATCCGCTGGCGGGCGCTGCTGGAAGCCGACACCAGCACCACACTGGCGCTGGACAAAGACCCGGCGCGAACGCAGTTTTCCACTCCGCATGGTTTTGACATCACCGGCGATGCGGTCTCTTTTAC
>DRLW01000046.1 GCA_011375275.1 Bacteroidota bacterium | reverse complement strand
TCCTGCGTGTTGGCGATCATCCAGGATTCATTGCTGGCAATAACCTGCACACCGGTGGTAAAATCCCAGGAGTCGCTTGTACGCAACGGGCTGACATCAAAACCGACATTATCGCCGACACGGCCGGAGCTCGTGCGCCCGTAGCCTACTTCGAGCACAATGGTGTTTTCCGCAACGCCGGGAAGAATCCAGACCGGGAACCGTGCGGATTTATCACCACGGGCGAGAGTGATGATTTGCCTGTTGGCAACGCCGAGTGCCTCAGCGGTTTTTCTGTTCATCAGGGCTGCGTTATCCCAGGCGATTTTGGTCACCGGGTCGGGCAGCTCCTGCAGCCAGCCATTGTTGGCATACCGGCCGTCATAAACCGAAGCCGATGTCGCAAAAACCAGTTCGGGATTTTTCTCCGTTGCCTTGTCTTTTGCAAAAGGCTGGCTGGAGAGCGCACGCGAGATCGCTGATGCACGCACGGCCGGTGCTTTGGCGGAAAGCCCTGTCTTTTCGGCAAGGCCATCGTGCAGAATTTTGCGCCAGCCCTTGTCGGTAGATGTTGCGGGCACAGCCTTTTTCATGGTCTTTCTGACCAGCGCATGCGCTGTCTCATGGGTATTGGTGCTGAGAAAATTGACGACTTCGATATCACTGAAAGCACCATAGAGAGGCAAGATCAGCGGCTGCACGACGCTGACGGTACCATCCGTTGCCCGTGCATCTCCCCACTGTTCCAGACCATGGGTGCGCGGCAGGTGCCATGTGGCGCGGCTGGAGGTTTCGTTGACATGGGAGCTGAGGTGGATGCTGTTTTCGACCTTGCGCATCGCAGCAGCGAAACGGCTCGCCGATGGGGCATCGTATGCTGGATTGCCGCCGAGAATAAAGAGCGTGGATACAGCACCACGTGCCATGTCGTCGATCAGAGCCATGGTCGCCTTGCGGTCCGGCAGTGTCTTATCGACCGGCTCATACCAGGAGACCGTCTTGCCTGCTGCGCCCAGTGCCTTGTTGATGGCATAGACCAGCGCATGGACAGCCGCGGGCTGCCGGCGTCCGGCAACGACGAGAGCTTTGCCGGCAGCACTGCGCAGGTCTTCTGCGACAGCCGCCAGCCATTTTTTATCAAAATCATGCTGGGCATAGTCCGCGAGCCCGGAGGTGTCGAGGCGCAGGCCCTGCTTTTTGAGCTCCAGAGCCAGGGCTGCCGTAAATGCACCGATCTGGCGGGCCTGCAGGCTCAGACGATGGTCTGCCATGCTGCCGGTGATGGAAAATACCGGCTCGACGACGTACAGACGACTCATCGAATCGTGCTCAGAGGTGATGCGGCGTGAATCGGCAAAAGATTTATTATTATGGATGCTCTCGCTTTCTGTCTGCAGGAAGTCAGCGTCGAGAGACAGTACGACCGAGGCTTTGTCAAAATGGTATTTCGGCAGCAGCGCTTTTCCTGTGGCGATGCGCACGCCTTCGTGGATGTTCTCATCGCTCACGGACTCATAGGTCACCCAACGTGCCTTCGGAAAGGTGCGCTGAAACTGTTTTTTCAAACGGAACAACGTCGGCGAGGTGAACGATTCGGCCAGTACTGCCAGCCCGGCGCCGCCGTTGGCGGTATATTTTTCATATTGGCCTGCCCAGAATGCGGCAAAATCATCCCAGGTTTTGCGCGCACCGGCATTGAGCACGAATTTTGAACGATCGGGATCGTACAGGTTGAGTATTTCAGCCTGCAGCAAGGCGTTGGCGCGGCCCAGGGTTGAAGGATGCAGCTCGTTGCCTTCGATTTTGGTTGGCCGGCCTTCGTGGCTTTCAACCAGTACACCGTATGCGCTGGTCGCGAGGGTGAGCGTGGTGGCATAATATTTCGGAACACCGGGGATGATTTCTTCCGGCGCTTTGACGTAAGGGACGATCTTTTCGACAGGACGGCGGCAGCCGGCCAGGCCAGCGAGAGCCATAGATGCACCCATAAGGGACATGAATTTCCGCCGGCCGATGGGATCGGTAAACTCAGAGGCACCTTCGGGAAACTCTCTATGCAGCAACTTCTTAAATTCCGGTGTTTCAGCGAGTTGTTCGTAACTACGCCAGTACTTCGTCGCCTGCACCTTTTCTTTATTTTTTAACGATGACATGCTGAACAATCCTCCGGTGGGGCGAGATTCTTTTCCTTTTTCACTTTTTGAGCAAACTCAGCCTGATTCGCCGGGGCGATCCACTCCATGTTGGTGATTTCGCTGACCGGGCGCAGATAGTCATCCGGATTGCGGTGGCATTCGAGACACCAGCCCATGCTCAGGGGTTCCTTCTGCATGACGACTTCTTCTTCCGCAATATTGCCATGACACGACGCACAACCCACGCCGGCGCGAAGGTGCACGCTGTGATCAAAATAGGCATAGTCGGGAAGTTTGTGCACGCGAATCCACTCGATGGGCTTGCCCGTGGTCCAGCTTTCGAATACCGGCTTGAGTTTTTCGCTGTCAGGTTTGATCAACGTGTGGCAATTCATACAGGTTTGTGTCGGGGGGACGTTTGCTTCGTGGGAAACTTCGACATAGTTGTGACAATAGCGACAGTCCATACCGAGGTCACCAGCATGGAGCTTGTGACTGAACTCCACCGGCTGTACCGGACGATAGCCGACATCTGTGTACTTGGGCGAGCCATAGTACCAGAAAAAGCCCACAACTCCAGACAGCGCCAACAACCCACCAAACAGAAGAATAAACGGTAGCTTGTTTGTCCATTCAGGGAATATCTGTGCCAAGGGAATTATCCTTAAAATAATTGGGGTTTGGTTGAATCGCGCAAACTATCTACAGTATTTCACACCATAAATCTGCCCGGCCTGCACAATGCAATCCCTGAGGCAGAAATTGATTGCCATATATATAGATTGTTTCAGACTGATATGAAGCGAAACCCTGGTGCGGGTTTATGCAAAAAACGGGTGGGGTTATTTTCAGCCCCGTTGACAGGACGCGAACGGGACTCCCTCTCCAGAATGACGGCAAATATAATGTCCCGGATGCGAATGCGCAAGCAAAATCTTATCAATCTTAAAAAAAATTTATATTTTGTAACGTATATATATGAAAAGTCCTATATTTCAAGCCATCGTGCACAATACTGCATCAGCCTTACTTATTGTAATTTAAAGAGCTATAGCATATCAGACCTGAGCCGGACCGTTCAATGGATAATTTTCTCCATTTTTGATAAAGACTGTGAAATTTTGTTCACAGAGCTTCGCATGCGGCATTCAGCCCGCCGCATGCGAAGCTGCGAAAAAGAGAAAAAACACACGCTTTTGAAGGAGGGTTGCCGGCGTTTGTCGCACTGCACAACAACTGAGAAAACGTCCTGTGCGCATCCCCACGCGCTGCAATGGCTGCCTTGCATCCGGCACTGCGCTGCGCCCGGCCGGAATGACGGGTTTGTGGCATCGCCCCTTCCCCTCATTCCGGCACCGCGCTGCGGCTCTCACTCAAAGATAAACTTCTCCTCCCCGAATGCCGGCCTGAGCTCATCGAGCCATACGGCCTCCGCATCGTAGCGCG
>DRLW01000045.1 GCA_011375275.1 Bacteroidota bacterium | reverse complement strand
TTGGTTTTTGTGCGCTTTGCGTGAGGGGGGTATGCAAAGCACTCGGGCAAAGTTGGTTGCTTCCAGGGTACGAGGGATCGTGTACGACGAATGTTTTGGCACGCCGCGCTGGCGTGGCTGTTGTGACTGCATTTCCTTGTTTCTCTCGCTGAGCCGCGGAGATCGCGGAGTCTTCTGCTTTGGTTTTTTGTGCGCTTTGCGTGAGGGGGAATGCAGTTGAGTCACGGGTCTGTTGTTTCACTTTTAGCCTGTTTTTTTGAGGTGCCGGAGACACGCCGCCTTCTGGGGCCGCCCGGGGGATTAGCGAATTTGAGGCACGATAAATCGTGCACTACGAACGGATCGTATCCCAGAACTTACAGTCCACCATAGCTGCTGCGACTACACCTCTCAGCCGCTGAAGCGCGGATTGACGACATTGCTGAACTTCGAGCCGAACGTGTAGCGAATTCCGATGCTGGTAAAATAGCGATACGACGTTTCCAGCTCACGGCGTCGCAAAAGGATGTCCTCATCCGGGATCGATGATTTGGGCAAAAAGAGCTGATCCCGGATCTGCTCATAATTCCCGTCGATTTCCAGGGAAAATCCACGGAAGAGCTGTAAGGCGATACCACCCCGAATACGCAGACGGTTTTTCGACAAGTCATTTAAATACTGGGACCAGCGCACTGACATATCGACTGATCCCCAGGTCTGCTGAGCCTGCAGCGCCACGCCCAACTGGTGAGCGACCAGGTCTTCAGAGATTTTGTCGTAGATCGTCACTTCGCTGTAGCGGAAGCCATTATATCCGAGCTGGTACAATATGCGCAACTGCCGGTGGGTAGATTCTGAATAAGGAAAAAGGTTGTACTCGATCGCCGGGGCCAGCATGACATCGAGTTCGACATTTCTGCGCGTTGAGGAGGAGGCATCCGCAAAGGCTCCGACCGACCAGTGCTCATCGATGCTCTTCACGATCAGGCCGTAAGACCAGTTTTCGCGGTCGATGCTGCGGAAAGTGCCGGAGCTGACATCGAATCTGTTTTCACTGTAGTTGGTGCCAAAGGTGAGGTTGACTTTCCATGCATCCGTGACACGGCTTGCAGATACGGAACCGTTGAGATTAAAGAAATTCGTCGATTTCTGGCCATTGGCAAAACTGCGAAAGCGGGTGCGGAACACCCAATAGTTCCAGCGATCGCGCACTTCTGCCGGCTTGCGTGGACTATTGAACTGCACGGAGAGGAACTTACCGACAGAGGTACCGGCGACATAGCGCACCATACCGAGACGAATCGTGTGCGCCATTTTTCTGCGCACCGAGTCATCGGTCTCCTCCGGCTCGGTGATAAAACTCAGGGTATCGCTTTTGCCTTCGTACTGTTTCTGGCCGTGAAAAATCAATGTATATTCACGGCCGCCGCCACCGGTGCGCTGGGTCGAAACGATAATATGCACCAGAGCATCTTTGCGGTCGCGTACGTAATTCACAAATGTGATATTCTCGCGCAGATAATCGAAATCACACCGGTTGCAATCGAGATAAATATTGGGGACGTCACGATCATCAACCCGGGGAGAGAGTGCCTGCTCTTCGGCAGCGAGGTCAGCAAAAGCCAGAAACACCAACACACCTGTAAGGATACATCGCCAAAATTTCATCATTACACCTTTCTGAGACGTTTTGCCCGGAGGGCATCATTTCCCGGAATGGCCAACCCAACCCGGCCCGCGAACAAAACGGCCCGGACGGGCATCGGTGTGCTCGCCATCCCGAAGCACCTGTACACCGTTGACAAAAACATGCTGCACACCGGTCGCATACTGATGGGGCTGGTCATACGTGGCATGATCCTGTATTGTTGCCGGATCAAATACAACGATATCAGCAAAATGACCAACCTGTAAACGTCCCCTGTCACGAATTCCGAGATTATCCGCAGGCAATGATGTCAGCTTGCGGATAGCTTCCTGCAGGGGGATAACTTTTTCATCGCGGACATATTTGCCCAGCAGGCGGGCGAAGTTCCCATAGGCTCGCGGATGGGGCTGGCGCTTGAGGAACAGTCCCTCAGGTGCCAGAGAGCCGGCGTCTGAACAGAAGCTGATCCAGGGCAGGGCGATCTGCTTCTTGACATTATCCTCGGACATGAGGAAATAAACCGTCTCAACCCGGCTGCCATCTTCGACGACCAGATCGATGATCGTCTCAGCCGGAGACTTTTTGCGCTGTGCCGCGACATCGGCCAGCCGCTTGCCGGTGAGATGTTTCAGGGAATCATTGCGGAATCCAACCAGGATCATATTCTCCGCGCCTGCGGCGAGGAAGAGGTTCTCCCATTTGTCTGTGGGAGTGAGCATTTCCTGCAAGACTTTCTGGCGGGTCATGGGTTCCTGCAGTCTTTGCTTCCACATTTTATAACCGCCTTCCTGAACCCAGGGTGGCATTGCGGCGTCAAGCCCTGTGGCGCCGGCAGTGTAGTTGTACATATCCGCGCTGATACGCAGGCCTTCTGCGCGTGCTTTTTCTATTTTTGCGATTGCGGCATCCAGTTTATGCCAGTTTTGCCGGCCGGCAGCTTTGAGGTGATAAATCTCCGCAGGCACACCTGCCTCACGGGCAATGGTCACCAGCTCATCGATAGCCTGCAGCAACTGGTTTCCCTCGCTGCGCATGTGCGAGATATACATGCCGCCATACTCTGCCACGACTTTAGCCAGGGCGATGAGCTCATCGGTGCCGGCGTAAAAGCCCGGTGCATAGATCAGGGCCGAAGCCAGGCCCATCGCGCCTTCTTCCATGGCCTGTCGTACCAGTCCGCGCATTTTTTCCAACTCCGCAGCATCCGGGGCTCTGTCTTCCTCACCGAGCACATGGATGCGCACAGTTGTGGCGCCGACGAAGGAGGCGATATTGGGGGACACCCCGCGCTGTTCGAGGTGTTCGAGAAACTCGCCCAGCGTTGTCCAGGAAACATCGAAGCGAAAATCTTTCTGGTTGCTGCGCATTTCCTCTTTCATAGCATCGTTGAGCGGACCGTCAGACCAGCCTTCGCCAAATATTTCCAGGGTCATGCCCTGGCGGATATCGCTTTGTGAACGGCCATCCATCATCAGCGCGCGCGGCGCCCAGCTCAACATGTTGATAAATCCCGGTGCTACAGCCTGGCCGGCAGCGTCAATGCGTGTCTTCGCCGGCAGGGTCGTGTCCGGCCCCACCCAGGCGATGCGGTCGCCTTTGATGGCCACGCTGCCCGAAAACGGTGCCGCGCCAGTGCCATCATAGATCATGGCGTTATGGATCAGGACGTCGTATTCATCCTCGCCACACGCTGTGAACAGCACAGTGAGCAGAAGCGCAAGTGCCCAAACTTTTTTCATTTTCATCTTCCTCCCTCCCGATTTCGAATCCGATTCATTGGCAAAGTCATGCCCGGTGCAGAACTATCAGTCTGAACGATTTACCCCAAACGATAAACCCTTTACTGCTATAAGATATTGTTATGATTTGATATGCGCGACTATAACCATCAAAACAGCAGTGCAACCCAAAAGGTTATGACGCGAAGTGGCCAGATATCCGGTTCACTTCGCATGGTCGCAAACAGCTGCAGCCCTAAAAATAAGGGACG
>DRLW01000044.1 GCA_011375275.1 Bacteroidota bacterium | reverse complement strand
GCGCGCGATACGTTTCGTTATTCAGGATGCTTTGGGATGATGGCTGTGACGCGACATAAATGTCGCGGGACGAGTACGAATTCCCAGGGTGTCTCTCGTCACACCGCTCCTGCGGTGTAACGCGCTCCCGCGGCAGTACCACCAGCGAACGAGACACCACATGCCCCGCGACGCGATAAATCGCGCACTACAAACTTTTCATCCATATGTTTGCCGGCTGGCATGCTGAATCCTGCACAACCCACACATGATATGAAGAAGAACCGATTTTTTTCAAGCGGTTTGTTCGTCCTTGTCTGCAGCGAGGATGGCCTTTGCTGCCTGCCATCCGGGTGCACCGGTAACGCCGCCGCCGGGGTGCGTTCCGCTACCGCACAGGTACAGGCCACGGATCGGAGTCCTGTAACGCGACCAGCCTGGCACCGGCCGCATGATGAAAAGTTGATCCAGAGCCATTTGCCCATGAAAAATATCTCCCCCGCTCATGCCAAACCGATCTTCCATATCAACGGGTGTGAGCAACCGGGAATGCAGGATATGCTCTCCGATACCGGGCAAAAGCTCGTGCAGAGCCTGCAGAATCCTGCGTTGTAGTTCCTGCCGCATGCTGTCATCCCATTCGCCCTCACGCAGGGTATGCGGGGCAAACTGTGCATTGATCGAGATCAGGTGTTTCCCGGCGGGAGCGACAGTCGGATCAGACAGCGTCGGTATGACCACATCGAGGCACGGCGCTTCGGACATGCTGCCATATTTGGTTGCGTCGTACGCTCTTTCGAGATAGTCCAGAGACGGGCAAACGACTGCCTGCCCGGCCAGGTGCGAGCTATCCGTGCCCGGCGCATACGGCAAGCCATCCACTGCCAGTTCCAGGCGGGCCAGCACACCGCGCATACGGATGGCGCGCACGGCACGCACGAAAGCGACTGGTAAATTTTCAGCACGCACAAGCTGAAAAAAGGTCGTGTGCGGGTCCAGTCCTGAAATCACGCGCGAGGCCCGGATCTCCTCTCCGTCTGCGAGACAGACTGCTGCTACCTGCCCGTCTTTGATTGTGATCTCACTGACTTCGGAACGACAACGCAGCTCAGCTCCTGCTGCCACGGCCGCGTGCTCAAGCGCTGCAGCGAGCGCACCCATCCCTCCGCGCACAAAACGCGGCGCCCGGATACCGGACCGGCTCTGTAAACTATGATACAAAAACAAAAAAGCGGTGCCGGCAGACTGCGCGCCCAATTCCGTCCCGGTACTGCTGATCATGGCCAGCATGCCCTTGAGGCAGTCATTTTCAAACCACTCCGACAGGAGTTCTTCAATGGTCATGGGCAAGACGCGCAGAAACTCCATCATGTCGCGGCGGCCAAGGCCACGGATTTTCAGAGCCGGCCGTATCAGGGGCAGCAGGGTTTTCAAACCAGGGTTCGACAAATCCGGAGGCCGGACATCGAGCACAGCCTGCAGAGCGCTGCACATGCGTTGTACAAATGCGATGAAGTCCGGATAACGCCGCGCGTCTTTTTCGGAAAAGAGTCTGATCGATGCGCATGTTTTTTCAATATCGCGCCAGAGCGTCATACCTTCCCGGCCCTGTGCAGGAGCGTGGAGCACCGCTTCCGGCTCGATGAACTCCAGCCCATATCGGGACAACCCGAGCCGGGCTGCCAACTCCGGGCTGAACTGCGCGGCGTCCCGTGCTCCGGAACTGACACGGAAGCCCGGGAAAAGCTCTTCAGTGAGCACTGCCCCGCCGGTCTGGGCGTGCTTCTCAAGCAGCAACACTTTTTTCCCTGCCCGGGCCAGCTCAGTGGCTGTCACAAGTGCGTTATGTCCGCCCCCGATGATGATAAAATCATAGTTCATCGCAGCGAGCTCCAGTTTTTGAGAATTTCCAACGCCGCCAGCCGGCCGGGTGCGCCTGTTATGCCCCCTCCCGGGTGCGTGCCCGATCCGCACTGAAAATAACCGCGAATCGGCGTTCGGTATTGCGCCCAGGAAGCGGCCGGGCGCAGAAAGAAGAGCTGTTGCAGAGACAGTTCGCCCTGGAAAATATTGCCCTGGGTCAAACCGATCGTCCGCTCTATGTCCAGAGGCGTGAGCACCTGCCTGTGCAGAATAATGTCCTTTAAATTGGGGATATAGCGGGACAACGTATCGACAACAGTATCACCCAGGGCCTCGCGTTGATCATCCCAGCTTCCCTCGCGCAGAGAATAGGGGGCATACTGCACAAAGCAGGACATCACATGTTTTCCCGGTGGTGCCATGCCCGGGTCTATCATGGAAGGGATAATCATATCGATATAGGGTTCCCGCGATGGGCTGCCGTATTTGGCGTCATCATAGGCGCGCTCGAGATAATCGACACCGGGGCTGATGGAGATAGCACCGCGCAGATGCGGCCCATCCCCGGGCAGGCAGGCCAGGTCCGGAGCGGCATCCAGGGCGAGATTGACTTTGGCAGAGGAGCCTCGAATGCGAAAGTTACGGATTGCCTGCACCAGGTCTTCCGGCAACTCATCCGGCTCGACCAGCCGCAGGAAAGTCTGGTGCGGGTCCAGCCCGGAGACGACGATGCCGGCGTGATACTCATCACCGTTTTCCAGCGCCACACCGGTGGCCCGGCCGTTACGAACCAGCACTTTGTGCACGCGCGCCCGGGTGCGTATTTCTGCGCCGAAAGCCTGGGCAGAGGAGGCGATGGCGTTGGCAATAGCGCCGGTTCCTCCCCGTGCAAAACCCCAGGCACGAAAGGCGCCGTCGATCTCACCCATGTAGTGATGCAGCAGCACGTACGCCGTGCCCGGAGAGCGTGGCCCGAGGAACGTGCCGATTATTCCACTCGCAGACAGTGTCGCGATGAGCGGATCGGTTTCAAACCATTGTTCAAGAAAGTCTGCCGCACTCATCGTCATGAGCTTGGCGAGCAGAAACAATTTGTCTTCACCAAGCCCTGCCATGTGTTTGCCCACTTTGAGCAAACCTGCGAGGTCCCGCGGGTGCAACGAAGTCGGGTCCGGCGGCACGATTCCGAGCATATACTTCACCGCCTTGGCCATAAAAAACATCTCGCGGCCGTACTCGAAATAGGCGTCGGCATCCCGGCGCGAAAAGCGGGCGATATCCCTCCAGGTACGAAATGGATCGCCATCCCGGTATAGACAGCGACCATCCGGCAGAGGCGTCAGCGTGCTCTCGAGCGGCAGGATCGCCAGCCCATGTTCGGCCAGACGCAGATCACGGATGATTTCCGGCCGCAAAATGCTGACGACGTAGGAGAAAACCGAATATTTAAAATGAGGATAGACCTCTTCGGTGACACTGGCGCCACCCACCAGGTGCCGCGCCTCGAGAACCAGCACCTTCTTGCCGGCCCGGGCAAGGTAGCCCGCAGCCACCAGACCGTTATGCCCGGCACCGATGATGATCGCATCATATCGAGTCATACGCACAAAAACTTCCCGTAAGGAGATAACCTGAAAAACTCTGATGTGGCCTGGCCACGATCCCAAAATAAAATAGCCCGCGCAGCACACACGCACCTGGGGAGGCTGGATTATTTCCGGAACAGAATGGTGCAGAAAACGTACAGCAAGCACTCTCCCCCGAACCAGCCGATGTGAAGATAGTTATTTCGTATGCAAACGCAACAGAATTCACACCGGGCAACCGTTGCCAACCACCTGAGAGCCGGCTTCCCCGCAGGCACGGTTTCAACTGATTACTGGCATGCGATCAATCGCTTTTCATATATTGTTTTGACGCTGAAAAACTCCCACTTTACCGGAGGGTAACACCGATGAAACCATTCTATCGATGGTTCTTGTTCCTACTGATTCTCAGTACCAGTACGGCAGCAGCCCAGAACCTGAATTACGAGAAACAGGCCCGCTCTTTTGTCAACGAACTTGCCAGAGGTGATTATGCTGCCATCATG
>DRLW01000043.1 GCA_011375275.1 Bacteroidota bacterium | reverse complement strand
GCACAACGGCAAACCCGTCACGGTTTGGGTCGGCTTTCCGGTCATCTTCACTCTGGATTAAATTCAGAGAATTCCGGGGGCAACCGGCGGGTCGCCCCTACGGGATTTGTGCCTGTTATCATCAACAATAATTAGGTTGCCAAACGGAAACGGTGTCAATATCGATATTTGGGCGAAACGATTTTGTAACGCAGGTTTTAAATCACGTGTAATGGCACCAATGGATGTGGGGATGATTTTTTGATATTTATTTTGTCGGCGGCGTTGTTGTTCGTAGGGGTTCAAAATTTTGAACCCCTACAATACATCGCGACATGAATGTCGCGGTACATCCTGGACGACCTCCTGTGCCCATGCTGAAAATCACCCACACGATTTGAGGAAGGGCTCATAAAAAAACCCTGTTCGTGACATCCTTGCCACGAACAGGGCTAATTGGTGCGTAGTGTATGCGAGGGACACGCACCTGTCTTCTGGGTTCCCCTAACGTACAGAGCAATAAACTCCCCCCAAAAACAGCATCAGGCCCCTACATTAACCGTAGTAGTCACATCAAAACTCGATTTGCTGCCCACTGCCCTGCTGCCGACAAATTTCAGCGTCCACGTACCGCTGATTTTGACATAAGCGAGGTTCGGGTCCTGGATAGGTGTTACCTGCCCTTTCACGACAGTAATACTTCCGGCATTAAAAATCAGCTTATCGCCAACCGGGTTAGAAATCTCTACCCGCACGAGAACGACGTCATCGGATGGCGTAGCGAAAAACTGGAGTCCTGCCTCGCCACTTTGCAGGACGACTGTTTTGGTTGAAATGGAAAATGTCGGCGGTTGTTCGACTTCCGGTTCGGGCTCTGCAGGTGTATCTTTGCCACACGCAGAGAGAAAAAGAAAGCCGGAGAACAGGAGCAACAAAACTGTAGAACGAGAAGACAACATGACATACCTCCCTTAGATTACGGAAATACAGTGATTTATAGTAACAATATACTATCCACAGGTTGTATTCTCCCGGCATATTCACCTTGAATTATGAAAAAATAATTCCGTAAATTGTTCTTTATGCCAGCAGGATACCGAATTACGTCTCGATAGAAATCTTTCACAAGCAGCTGTACCCTTCACAACCCGTCTCACTTGTACATGCGCAAAATCTCCGGGGAAAGGCTCATGCACGATCAAAAAGAAATCACAGTTTTGCTGAAAAAGATGGGCGAACGCGACGAGCAGGCAGTGAACAAGCTCTTTCGCATTCTCTATGAAGAGCTTCGCGCAATAGCCGGCAGGCGCATGCAGCAGGAGCGCAAGAGCCACACCCTGCAGGCAACGGAGATCGTCCATGAAGCGTTTATCAAGCTCATTTCCCAGGATGATTTGTCGGTAATGAACCGCAGTCATTTTTTTTCGATCGCGGCCTCGGCCATGCGCCAGATACTGGTCGATTATGCGCGCAGAAGGCAAGCCGGCAAACGCGGCGGCAACTGGCAGAAAATCGAGTTTGACGCTATTCCGCTCTACGACGTGCAGCGCGATGGTGAGCTGCTTGCCATCGATGAGGCGCTGCAGCGGTTTTCGCAGCACTATGAGCGCCAGAGCAAGGTCGTTGAGTTGCGTTACTTTATCGGATTCACCAACGAGGAAATCGCCGCATGCCTGGACCTTTCACTTTCCACAGTGAAACGCGATTTTGCTTTTGCCAAGGCGTGGTTGCAACGGGAGTTATCCGGAGATGAGCAGAATGGAAGCTGAATTTGCCCGGCATCTGCGCCAGATATTCGAACAGGTCGTCGAGCTACCGGAACAGGAGCAGGAGCCCCGTTTGCAGGAGCTGTGCGGGCAGGATGAGGAGATGTACCGGCAGGTAAAAACCTTGCTGCAGGCGTATAAACAAACATCAGATTTCCTCGAAACTCCCGCCATCCCACCGCAAAGCCCCATTCGCGAGCCGGCAACAGAGCTCACGATACCGGAACGCCTGGGAGCATATCGCATCATCAAAAAAATCGGCCAGGGCGGCATGGGTGTGGTCTTTCTCGCTGTGCGGGACGACGAACAGTTCAACCGGCGCGTGGCCATAAAAATCGCGCCCCAGGCTGTGGCTGACGCCTCATGGCGGGAGCGCTTCGACACCGAACGCCGCATACTCGCCTCTCTGGAGCATCCAAACATCGCCCGGCTGTACGACGGTGGTGTCAGCGAGGATGGTCTCCCCTATCTGGTGATGGAGTACGTCGATGGGCTGCCGGTCGATCTCTGGTGCCGGCGACAGGGTCTTTCGCTGCACCAGCGTCTCGCACTGTTCATCAAAATTTGCTCAGCCGTGGAGTATGCCCACCAGCATCTCGTCGTGCACCGGGACATCAAACCCGGGAATATCCTGATCACCCCGGAGGGCGAACCCAAATTGCTCGATTTCGGCGTCGCACGCGTACTGGGTGCCGGCACGGTCACACCCGGAACTGTAGCGATGCGCTCCGGCCTGCTGACGCCGGAATATGCCAGTCCCGAGCAGATCAACAACGAGCCGGTCACCACGGCGTCGGATGTGTACTCTCTCGGCATTCTCCTCTACAAGCTGCTCACAGGCCGCCATCCTTACCAGCAACACAGCACACCGGATAAACTGATGCAGGCCATCCGCGAAAAGAAACCGGATAAGCCCAGCGTTATCGTCCTCACATCGGAAGACCAGACCCGGTCTGCCGGTCGTACCACCCGCCCTGCAGAACAGGGAACGACCGGCTTTTCCACCCAGCCGGGACGCCTCGGCCGCATGCTCAAGGGCGACCTCGACAGCATTGTGCTCAAGGCCGTGCGCAAGGAACCGCGGCAGCGGTACGAAACCGTGTCAGCTCTGGCAGAGGATATCCGGCTCTTTCTGGCGCACCGGCCTGTAAAAGCACAGCCGGATACATTTTTTTACCGTGCGAAAAAATACATCCGGCGCAACCGTAGCATCGTCGCAGCGCTGAGCGTGGCTGTTCTGTCTCTGCTTGGCGGCCTGATCGTCGCAAGCAGATCAGCACATATTGCCGAACAGCAAAGAGCGAAAACGCAGCATCATTTCGAAAGCCTGAGAACGCTTGCTTCCTCCTTTTTATTTGATTTTTATGATGAAATAGCCAGGCTGCCCGGCGCTACACGCGCACGTGAACTGGTGATCACAACCGCGTTGCAGTATTTGCAGCTTTTGTCGGAAGAAGCATCGGACGACCCATCGATCATGTACGACGTTGCCATCGCCTATGAGCGCATCGGTGGTATTCAAAGTCATCGCTATTACGCGAGCAAGGGCAACATCGAGGCTGCCCTGGACAGCTATCGCAACATGCAGCGGATTCTGCGCACGCTGCGTAGTACGCACCCCGATGATGCGAAATTCATCTATGCGCTTGGGTGGAGCCACCAGGATATTGCCGATGTCTATGCGCAACAGGGGAAAACGAGGGAATCATATGATCAGTACCTCGAGGGGATGAAGCTTTTTCTGTTATGCGACAGCCTGAAATGGAATCCGCAGAAAACAGATTATGCGTTGCTCGTCGCCTACCAGAGGCTTGGCGACACTGCCGGCAATCCCCGTTTCAATAATCTTGGAGATCGGGAAAAGTCCATGGAGTGGTACCAGAAAATGCTGGCGATCATGTATAAAAGGCAAAACGCCGCCCCGGAAAACCCGGATGCGGCGCATACGATTTCCATCGGCATGGAGAAACTTGCCGATCTGCAACTGGACTCCGGCGACACCGAAACGGTTGCAAAACTGTATGGTCGCGCACTCACCATCCGCGACTCTCTAACACAGGCCTACCCGGACAATGCCTGGTACAAACGCGATCTCGCCATTGCGCAGGCAAAAACAGCCATGGCCCAGGCACGGCTCGGCCTGCTGCAACAAGCCGAAGAAAATTTTCTCCGCGCCCGCGCGATCCATGAGCAGCGCATCCAAAACGACAAAACAAGCAGCAGCGCTGTCTTCGATCTCATCTCTGTATTGACCATGCAGGGG
Source organism: Bacteroidota bacterium (assembly GCA_011375275.1). Lineage (GTDB taxonomy): Bacteria > Zhuqueibacterota > Zhuqueibacteria > Zhuqueibacterales > Geothermadaptataceae > Geothermadaptatus. The sequence goes on along the minus strand of DRLW01000043.1, from coordinate 3,550 downwards.
GATACCCACTTAAATGATGGTAAACCGGATAAAGCTTTCACGCTTTATGCACAAGCAGCCCGGCTCTTCACCAGCGAAATCCTGACTAAACAAACCACCAGGATCGACTTTTCCCCGTTGATCCGATCTCTGAGTAAGGCCGGCCAGGCCGGGATTAGCAGTGCTGACAGCAGCTCGGCCGCCGAAACGATCTCGGATATTTTCACGCAACTGCGGCACCGTATCGCCGGGCGGGAGATGAGTCCCGCTGCCCTCAACGAGATCGCATGGGCCATGCTGACCTGCCGCCCGTCAAGTGCGCGGCACCCCAGGCATGCCCTCGCCCTGTCTCTGCAGGCAGCCGAAAAAAGTAACTGGCAGGATGCCAATATTCTCGATACCGTGGCACTGGCCTGGTTCGAAAACGACAATGTCGCTCAGGCTGTACGCGTTCAACAAGACGCCATCGCTCTTCTGCCGCAGGATTCCCAAATGAAAGAGGAGTTCTCGACACGACTCGAACGCTATCGTTCGGCTCTGAGGCGTTAAACCCTCACAGATGGTCATTCCCGCGAACTGCAGCGGGCAGGCTGCGGAACCAGTCCCGCAGCCCGTGCAGAAAACCTGCCGAACGTGCCGTTGTCTTGTCCTTCCCGAGAATGCGCACGCGCAGCTCGGGGCCGGATGTTCCCAGACGGATGATATCACCGGAACGCAAAATATGGTGGTTATCGACACGCGCCAGATTGATATAGGTGCCATTACGGCTGCCCAAATCCATCACCACGGCCTGGAAATGTGCATTGCCGCTGAAGGTAATGCGTGCGTGTAGCCTGCTGACGATATCATCTTCTTCCCTGCCGAAACAGATCTCCGCAGTTTCATCCCTGCCGATGAGTACCGACTGCCCCGAAGAGAGCCGAAAGACATGCTGCTTCCCCTGGCGCGCATCATCCAGGTGCTCGAGCATGAGTGTTAGAAGGGGTTCGTTTGTCATAGACCTCAGTTCCCTGGATTTTCTCCGTATTTTTGACGCAGCCGAGATTCAGCTTCACAGCCTGCGCCCGGGGGCACAGGCTGTCTCCGTTGAAGCTGAGCTCTTTTCGTACAATGATTTCCCCGGAATTTTCACAAAACAGGGCTGCGCGCAAAAAAGATGGGTGCTAATTTCTTGATTTTGCGATTCGGGCTGAGCTGTTGCACACATACATTCTGCGGGCTTTACCGGCAAAACGGCAACCGCGCGAAGCGCTGCATCAGAAAAATACGGGTCAGTTATAAAAGCGCAAAAATTAGCCGCAATGGCTCTTTTGCTGAGGGAAAAGCCCGGAAGGCGGGAAACAGGGCAGAGGGATTCCGTCGCGCCTCTGGTTTTGCACGCCCCGGCAGAGCGGTGATCCAGCGGGGGAAGCTCAAGCACGTCAGGGAAAGCAGAACGTTTGCCGTACAGGAGGTTACAGTGAGGCGGCTTCGCGGGCGGCGCGGATGCCGGAAAGCATTGCGCCGTGGACCGTGGCAGGGTATCGCCGGTCGGTCGCTTCGCCGGCAAAAAACAACCGCTTTTGCACAGGACTGGCAAGGCGGGCGTGGTCATACAAACGGGCCGCCGGCGGCACAAAAGAATAGGCGCCGAGGGCAAACGGGTCTTTTCCCCAGCGTGTCATCAGAAAATCTTCCGGGTCCGGCAGGGCGGGACCCCACATCGCGCGCAAATCCAGCAGTACTTCATGCACCGCTGCTTCTGTTTCCATGCTGTGCCAGCGCCGGGCTCCACGGCCACACGTGAGTATCATCAGCACGGGTTGTCCCGTGGCATGGGACAGATTGAACACTTCAAACGGCCGCTCACGGGGCGTAGCCAGATTGCCGAAAAGATCAGCATCGTCGGGCCAGCAAACATCGGTAAAACGCAGGAACAGCTTCTCAAACTGCCCCATGCCCAGCCTGTGAAGGGCAGCCGATTTTTCTTCCGGCAAAGCAGGAATGAACTGCACATGCCCGGCCTGGAGCACGCCTAACGGCACGGTGATCACAACACGGTCGCATTCATACACCTTCTCCTGCGTGAGAATGCGCACGACTGCTGCCGAGTAAACGATCTCACGAACCACCTGCCGGTAATGGATATCCAGCTCATCAGCAAGTAGGCGCAACACGGCCTGAAATCCATTCGGAAGCACGGCATCCTGCCCCGGAAAACACTCATCTTCATCCCATTCATCGAGGGAGATATGTTCGAGATCTGCTGCCAGATCGAGCTCGATTTCAGAAAAGAGCAACCAATCGATGGCGGGGCGAAGAAGCGAGTCTGCCGGCACCTGCGCAAGCGCGGCGTCCCGGGCCTCGGACAGAGCCCGACCCGGCGGCATTCCGGTGCGTACACGAAACATATCATTGATGAATGCAGAGAAATCCTGTTCGAGGTGTTCGATGGCCTGAGGCGACAGAGCTGTCCCGGCAGCATCGTATAACATCAGCCTGGGCGCAGGAACCGGCACGACAGGCTGGTTGACATACTCAGCCAGCTCAACCACAGGATTCCCCTCCTCGCCGTGAATCCACCCGGCACCGAGCTCCACGGCAGCCGTGCCAAACTCGAAAGTATGGATACGCCCGCCAAAGCGATCACGTGCTTCGAGCACGACGACCTCATGCCCGTATTCGCGCAACAACGATGCGGCTGCCAGCCCGGCCATGCCGGCACCGATGACGATAATCCTTTGTTTTTTCTTCATAGTTATCTGACTTTAGCTCTGGGTATCCAGTTAACTCAGCAAACCGGGCCTGGCCGGACACAGACATCTGTCATTCCGGCCAAGCGCAGCGCAGTGCCGGAATCTCATCTTTTCTGGCATGTGCCAGAGTCTGGGAGATTCCGGTCTTCCCCTGCGGGGAAACCGGAATGACGGTTCTGGTGCAGGCATGTGCGGTGCTCTGGCGGACTGGCAGAAAAGATGCAACAGTGCTGAGTTAAGTGGATAACCAGAGACTTTAGCCGTGAGTGCTCAGCCCGCCGCAGTCATCGCCTCGTTTCATATCGTTTGACAATCTGGTTACAATTTTCCATCATATCCGTTTTCAGCATGGTAACAAAAGCCGCCTGCGGCCTTAATCGTCATTCCGGCCGCAGCGAAGCGAAATGCCGGAATCTCCCCGGAACCAACACCGGCTTCACCCAGATTCCGGCAACCGCCAGGCCGGCTGTCTCTGCCTGTTTCCGGTTTTCTTCCACCTCACCATCACCCATCAGGAGACGACAACATGGCTACATCACAATCCGCATCTGAACACGCACATGCGCCTGACCTGCACCAGCAGGGCGTCGCTGAATCACTACGCCGTTACTGGCGCAAAAACAAAATCATCATGTCCGGTCTGCTTTTCGTCTGGGCTCTGGCCGGCCTTGGCTGTGGCATTCTCTGGGCAGACTGGCTCAATCAGTACACCCTGCCGGGCACGGCCTTCCCCCTCGGTTTCTGGTTTGCCCAGCAGGGCAGTATCATCGTTTTTGTGCTGCTCATCCTGGCTTACTGCCTGCGCATGAACCGCCTCGACGCAGAGCACCACGCCG
>DRLW01000042.1 GCA_011375275.1 Bacteroidota bacterium | reverse complement strand
GCTCTTCGCGACATTTATGTCCCGTCCCAGCCAGCACCCCCAAACCAGCCTAAAGCACGAAAAAGATCGCACTTCGCGACATGAATGGCGCGCTACCCCCCCACCCGTACCGCGACATTTATGTCGCGCCCCGGCCATCCCCACCAAAGCAGCCCGAAGAACGAAAAGGATCGCTCTTCGCGACATGAATGTCGCGCTACACCTGCACCCCAAACCAGCCTGAAGACGAAAACTACCGCCCCACGCGACATGAATGTCGCGGTACACGCCGGTCGCCCCAACTAAAAATCAACACACACGATTTGAGGAAGGGCCATAACAAAAAAGCACCCCGCAGACACTACAGGATGCTTTTTTTATTCACATCAGAAAGCCTGTCACTGTTTATAGAATGACAGAGGGTAGATGACTTCGAGACTGCCGCTGCTGATCGGCTCATAGCGGAAGCGTTTGATGGCGTTGAGAATCTCCTGCTCAAAGCGCGGATTGCCCATGTTCGAAGACATCAACTCGACACTCGACACACGGCCATTTGCTGCAATGATCACCTTGACGCGCATCAACCCGCGAAAATCAGGATCCTGCTTCAGATAACGATTGTAGATGTAGGTCAACCGTCCCATATTCTGCTGCAGCACATCACGCAGCGACCCCTCAGTCCGTGCGCCGATAGCCTCCTTGGACCCGGCCACAGACTCGAGTTTATCGATAGAAACAGTCGATTTCTCCGAAAGGGAGATCGATTCCGTGGAGCCGAGATCATCGCCGATCAGGTCGTCGATCCCGCTTTCGCTCATGAAATCCAGCAAAGCATCTGTATCCGTTGAACCTGTGGATTTCGATCCGATAGTGAGCTTCTGCGATTTCCCGACTTCGCTGAGATCAGCCGCCAGTTTTGAGCTCAGCAAACGCTCAACCGAGGAGTTATTCGTGCTCGTGTTCGATGCCCCGATGAGAGCGAGCACGCCAAGATTGGAGGGATTGACCTTTTTCTTCGGCGTGGCGCCTGGCTTTTTGGCGCTTTTCGGTTTTTTCGCTTTCTCAGGCTCATCCTTTTTACCGGCGTTTTCCTCCCTTGTTTTGTTCGAGGGTACAACCGGTGTTGGCTTCGGCTCAGGGATTTTGGGTGCAGCGATCGCCAGCTTGACGATACGTGCCCGTCGTTCCGCAAGAGATTTGCGCGGCTTGGGTTTGGGCTTATAGTCCTTGAGCGCAAAAAGCAGGGCGATATTCAGCATCATCAGGATGGTCACGATGCCTTTAAACAGGGCATCTTCCTGCAAGTGCTTGAGGAAAACCCGCCAGGGTGAAAACCCTTCGAAATAAACCTTCTGCACGGCGGCAACAGGCGCCTTGGCCTCGATGACAAAATCGATACGCGTATCGCCGAGAAAGACATAACCGAGCTTTCCCGGCTTGATGTGCAGCGTGAAAAACCCATTTTTCCCGGGCAGCAACTCGTGCTCGACCAGGTCGGATAATTTCAACCGGGATTGCCGGGACTGAATTTCGCCGTCAGCCGAGGCCGGGAAGTGCAACAGAAATGTTCTGCCGTTCGGCGTGAACAGGGCATGCTTTTTGGGATAGTCATCACCGAACAGAGTCAAATTGTTGTGAGGGTCTCTGCCGATGGTAAATACATCCTTGTCTTTGAGGTAATGGTGCGTGACCTTCCCATCCTGCTCTATTCGAAGATGTAGTACCGGAGTCTGTTTTGACATATGCAGTTATTCTTTTTGATTGACGGCCAGGAGGATATTGCTGTACCCTGCCTGCCCGCACGTCACCATTATTTTTTTAAGAATGCGGAATGGAATCTCGCGATCGCCCTGAATAGTTACAATGCCCTTAAAACCGAGGGCCTCATTTTCACGGCCCAGGGCCTCGGATATCTCTTTCTTTTCTGCCAGCCCGTTCCGCAGGTTGCGAATCGTCAATGTTTTTTGCAGGCGCTCCACTTCTGCGATGGAGGCCACGGCTTCGCCGTCGAGCAAAATCATGCGGTCTGTGACGATCACGACAGGCGAAGATGCCGGCGGTTTTTCCGCTGTGGAATCCGGCAGGCGCAGGTCATCAGTCACCGTGATGATTTGCCCCTCGGCCGAATAGCTCTTGAGCAGAAACACGAGCAAAATCGTGAACATGTCGATCATCGAAGTCAGACGCAGGCGCATGTCTGCGCTGCGGCGGGTTCTGCGCGATCCGAGTACGAATTTATCACCACCCAAATTCAACATAGTGCCTCTTCAAAAATTAGCCCGAGATGGAAATATTCGGGAAGCCATTGTCACGGCATGCATCCATGACATTGACGATGGTCTGATAGGATATTTCATCCACGGGTTGTATGGTTATCTCTTCGGTGTCAGGATAGCGGCCCTTGATCTGTTTCAGGGCTGCCGCCAGTTTTTCGTATTGAAACTGCTCACCTTTTTTCGGGATCGGCGCGATGCGCAGTCTGGGAACTTTGAGGGTGAACCCCTTGTCATCGATACCGAGTAAAATGATGATCAGCTTCTTGTCATTCTCTTTCTTATTCGAAACCGAACTCTGCGCTGTCGAGGGCAGGTTCAGCTCCAGCACGGCGATGCGTACAAACTCGGCCGTCAGCAACAGAAAAGGAATGAGCACGAGAAAGAGGTTCATCACCGGCGTGATGTTGACATCATCGCCTTCGCCACTCGCCCGTCCCGTTGACCTTTTGATATTCATGGTTACGCCCTGCTTCCAGTAGAGACCATGCGACGATAGATACGCGCGACGTTTTCATTGATATTATCCACGAGTGCGTTGGTTTTCTCCTGAATATAGGAGTAACCGATCAGCGCGGGGATGGCAGCGATCAGCCCGAAAGCAGTGGTGTTCATCGCCACGGCGATCCCCTGGGACAGCAGCGTGGCTTTTTCCGAAGCAGCAGCAGAAGCCACGGCGTCAAAAGAATCGATCAGGCCGAAGATGGTGCCCAACAGCCCGAGCAGTGTGGCGATGTTGGCGAACATGCTGAGATACTGAGTCCGTTTTTCCAACTTGGGAATTTCCGACATGGCGGCGAGTTCAAGTGCATTCTGGATATCTGTCGAGCTTTTGCCATACTCTTCAAGACCGGCACGGGTAATTTGCGGCAAAGCTGCCTGCGACGCGTTGCAGATCTGAATCGCCCGGACGACATCTCCTTTTTGAATCAGTTCGATCATTTTGTTGACAAACGCGGTCGTGTCGATACGATTTTTCACGCTGATGTAGATAAACCGCTCGATCATGATCGCGATGCTGATGAGCATGACACCGAGGATGGCGTACATAAATGTCCCGCCTGAGGTAAATGCTCTGAGAACGCCTTCGAGAAACAAGACAACACCTCCATGTTTAGGAATTCAAATAGTCTATATCCCGATATATTGACAATCCAGGACTTCGCGGAACTCGGGATAACAGAAAACTTTTTCTTTTGATGTAAACAGCACCCGAACCAACGGGCTCCGTCGCTGATAGCTTGCAACCCGAATTGTTTACAAACCAGCAGCGCGAGACGGTCGGGATTGCTGAAAAGCTTCGTGCGCAGCGCTGTGCCGGGAAGTTTCAGACGATGATTTCCCGGATCACCTTCACCAACGCAAACTCCTATTGCATTACCTGCCAAAGGGGCATTTAGCAGGCGAGAAATTCGCGGTTTTTTAACCCGTTCGATCCACAAATCAGCGCTGCATACAGGCAAACTCAGGCTTGCGGAATCGCTTTGCCCGAGGATGCGCCGTCCTGTAACTTTATCCTAAAATACAGTTCAGCCGCTTTTCGCTAAATTTTTGAATTTTCAGGTTAAAATAGCAAATCAGGTTTTGACGGCTCACCAGGGAATGGTGCCCCGAAATTTCCGACGACCCTTTTGCGGGAAAAAGTCTTTTTCCACAGGACGAAAAATTGCGTCCAGGAATGACCGGTCGATCTGGATGCCATCGACACTCGGGTCACTGCCGGGGAGTATGAAAATCGCCTGCGGCTTAGCCAGATTACCGACCACGTCGATCTGGTCGAGCATGATCTTGGCTTTGCGCGTCGTGGTATCGATTTTCGGCTCCGGCACATCGGCATTATCCGGGCTGACAGAGGATACAGAGGGCTTTTGAGGGTGTGCTTTCTTTTTTTCCTGACCCAGCGCATTCCCTGCGCTTGCTGCAGCGAGGCAAGCAGTTATGATCACAGTCGTAGCCGCAGTTTTCCAGTCCATTTTCATTTCCGGGTTTATTTTTCGTTATATTCTGATTTGTTGACATAACCGCCGCCGGTGGTCTCACCTGCCGCCGGGGCCGGGGCTTGCGCCAGTCCGAGCTCGATCGTCAGCTCTTCAGCTCGTGACCGGCTCTTGCTGATCCAGTCGTTTTGAATATTATTTTCCTCAGCCGTCTTCAGATTGGCGCGATAGTAGGTCAGCGCTTTTTTCTGCAGCGGTACGACCTGCTCCTTGAGTTTGGCCTCGTACAGAGACAGGCTGTTTTCATCCAACTGCTTCGGTCGCGGTGAATCCCAGTAAAAACGACCAAATTCCTCAAAGGTCTCACCGATACGATAGAGCGCAGCCGTGCGCCAGTCCGCGACTGCATACTTGGCGGCCTTGGTATAGGCTTCGATCACGCGCTTGAAAGCAGCTTCCTTGCGCTGCAGATTGCGCTTCTGCGGTTTGACCAGCTTGATCCTTTTGTAATCTTGAAAAAGTATTTCGCCGAGCATAAACTGCGCGTTGGCAGCGAGATAGTGATCGACTATTTTACCCTTGCCGAGCCAATTGGCATATCTGCGCAATACGTCACGAAAAACCGAATTCGCCTTTTTGTACTCCTTGCGTGCAAATGCTGCCTCACCGACTTTGATCAGAGCGTCCAGGGTTTTATCCGGATCAACGCTGTATTTGGCTGCATATTGAGCGTAAATTTGTGCGGCGCGGTCTTTATCCTGCAGGCTTTCGTAGCAGACTGCTGCGTTGTACAGGGCTTTTTCAGCATGTACCGAGTTCGGACGCAGACGCGTCAGCTCGAGGTAGTTTTCTGCAGCACGTTTATAATCGGGCAGTTGCTCAGACAGCACGGCGGCTTTGAACAGCGCCTGATCGATCTTTGCAGATTTCGGGAAGCGGAAACGCAGGTTTTCGAGAATAATGATGGCCTGGGTCTTGTCGCCGATCTCCTCATACTGGGCAGCAGCTTTCCACAACGCACGTTCAGCGATCTCCGGGTCTTCGGTGTCCGCAGCGATTTTCACAAACGCTCGCGCCGACAGCTCCTTGTTACCCTGCTCATCCAACCCTTCGGCCAGTTTGTATTTTGCCGAGGCGATCATCTTGGTCGCCTTGCGGACATACCGGGTTGAGTCCGGAAACTCTGCTTTGATGCGCGAGTACCATTTTTCCGCTGTGATGAAATCGTTGGCATTGAAAGCGCTCTGTGCGATCATCGAATATGCCAGCAGCGTCAGCGGCGTCTGCTCACCCCGGTTGACGACCATGGTGTATGCCTGGCGGGCCAGGTCATAGTACGCCAGCTTGAACAATGACTCGCCGAATTTCATCATCACTTCAGGCAGTTTTTTATCGCCGGGCAGAAAGCGCGCATAATCATTGCATGCTTTAAACGCTTCCTCATAAAACTCATTCGGTGCCTTGATCGCATGCACCTCGCCGGTACCGAGAAAATCTTCGATGTAAAACGCGACGGAATCACCGGCAGCGCCATTGGTGGATTCGAGCAGCTTGAAATTTGCCAGCACGCGATTATACGCAGCCAGAGAAGCGAACTCGCTCTCCGGGAAACCGGTGAGCACCTTTTCATAGGCGTGCGAGGCATCGATGTAGTCGCCGAGCTCGTAGTAAGATTCCGCCTGATAGAACTGCAGTTTGGCGGTGTTTTCCGTGTCCGGGAATTTATCGAGATACTCCTGGTACCGGGCGATGGCGATGCGCAAATCACGTGGCGACTTGTTCTCCATGCCCCGGGCCTGCGCCTCGGTGGCCAGGATGTAGAGATTCTTTTCCGCCAGCTCCAGAGCCTTTTCACGCGCTTCACCTTCCGGGAACTTGCTCAGCCAGTAGCTCCCGGGGCCATAGTTGGCGACCAGGTCTTCGCGCGCTTTTTCAACTTTCTCCGGCATGTCCATCTTGATATAGTTCTCGATGATCTTGGCCTGAGCTTCCGGTGCTTTCTCGTATAACGGCCAGATCGAGATGATCGCCGAGTAGGTCTCGTTCGACTCGTCGTAAAAATTTCGGCTTTCATAGATTTCTGCGAGACGGAGAAAAACCTCTTTGCTGTAATCCTTCTCACCGAAGTCCTTGATGAATTTCTGTGCCTTGGCTGCACCGCCAAGCTCTGCAAAACACTCAGCGATATAGCTGATCGCCTCAGTGCGCAGGTTAGCCGATGACTTGCCTTCGATATCAGCGCCGGCCTTTTCCGCCCGGTCGAGGTCATCGATCAGATAAACGAAGGTACCGATACTACGGGCGTAATCATTGATGCTGTAATATGCCCAGCCGAGCTTATAGAGCGCCATGTTAAAATAGGGGCTGTCATACTTGCGCAACAGTTTGGAATAGGCCTCGATGGCACGGCGGTAGTCGCGCTTATTGAAATAAAACTCTCCGAGGCGGAAATTGGCTTCTTCGATATACGGGCTGTCCGGATACTCCCTGACCAGCCGAT
>DRLW01000041.1 GCA_011375275.1 Bacteroidota bacterium | reverse complement strand
GTCCGCATCACCAGCATCGAACCGACGACCATACCGGTGGAGCTGCTCGATTTCATGGCAGAGTCCGATGTGCTGTGTTCGCATCTGCACATCCCTCTGCAGAGTGGTTCAGATAAAGTTCTGCGCGATATGAAGCGGTTGTATAACCGCCGTGAATTCATCGAATTTATCGAACTCGCCGCCGAGCGCGTGCCGGATATTCTCATCGGCACGGATATCATCGTTGGATTTCCCACTGAGAGCGAGCAGGATTTTCTCGATAGTTGCGACGTGCTGGAGAATTCACCCCTGACCTATGCCCACGTGTTTACCTATTCCGAACGCACGGGCACGGCAGCACAAAAATTCGCCGAGCGTGTTCCGCCGCAGGTCAAAAAGGAGCGCAGTCGCATTCTGCACCGCATCTCTGAGCAGCAGAAAACCGCGTGGTATCAACGCTACGTCGGGCGGACAGTGCGGGTGCTCACTGAAGATGTCAACCGTGAAGGTTTGCGCACCGGTTTTTCCGACAACTACATCCGGGTGGCCCTGCGCGATGCTGAGCAGCTCAGCAGCAATGAACTCGTGCACGTCCGGATAACCGGCGTACAGGGTGAATATGCCCTCGCAGACGTCGTTTCCTCTGCCGCCCACCAACGTGAAAGCAGCATCACATCATGAAAGTTTATCTCGAAACCTATGGCTGTCAGATGAATGAATATGACAGCGAGCTGATCCGGGCTATTTTAAAAGAAAAGAATTTTACCCTGGTTGACAACCGGGATGGAGCTGAGATTGTCCTGCTCAACACCTGTGCAATTCGCGAAAATGCCCACCAGAAAATTTTTCACAGACTCGACGAGCTGAAGGGGCAGAAGCGACGCGGTGAGGTGAAGGTCGTGGGTGTTTTGGGCTGCATGGCTCAGAACCTGCGCAAAAATCTTGCAGAGCATGCCCCGGTCGTCGATGTTGTGGCCGGTCCGGACAGCTACAAGCGCCTGCCGATCATGCTCGGCTCAGTACTTGAAAAAAATGAGAAGAGTTTTGATTTTCGCCTGTCTGAGTTCGAGACCTATTCGGATATCGCACCCAGGCGCCTGCCCGGTGTCAATGCCTGGATTGCGATCATGCGGGGGTGTGATAATTTTTGTACCTTCTGCGTCGTGCCCTATACACGCGGCCGCGAACGCAGCCGTGCGCCGGAAAGCATCATCGCCGAGGCGAGCCGCATCCGTGCTGAAGGGTTTCAGCAGCTCACCCTGCTCGGGCAGAACGTCAACTCATACCGCCATGGCGACTATGATTTTGCTGATCTGATGCGCGATGTTGCGCAGCAGACGGATATGCCCCGCATTCGGTTCACCTCACCCCATCCGAAGGATTTTCCGCGCAAATTACTGCATGTCATCGCTGAGCATCCGAATTTATGCAACCAGATCCATCTGCCGCTGCAGGCAGGCAGCGATACCGTACTCGAGCGCATGAACAGAACCTACACCCTGCAGGAGTTTTACGACCTCGTCGATGAAATCCGCGAAACTATTCCCGACGTCGGTTTGACGACGGATATCATCTGCGGCTTTTCCGGCGAGACAGATGCAGATTTTGAAAAAACCTATCAGGCTGTTGAACGCGTCGGTTTTGATTCAGCATTTATTTTTAAATACAGCGAACGGCAAAACACGATAGCTTACCGCAAATTTGAAGATGATGTACCGGAGGAGGTCAAAACCGAGCGCGTCATGCGCCTGAACGAGCTGCAGCGGAACATTTCCCTTGAGCGCAATCGGGCTGAGATTGGCCGCGAGCATACTGTGCTCGTCGAGAGCCCGAGCAAGAAAAATCCCGACCAGTGGCTCGGCCGTACAGACCAGAATAAAGGTGTGGTTTTCTCTGCGCAACATCTCAAGCCGGGAGATTTTGCCCGGGTGAAAATCATCGATGCCGGCACCAATACCCTGATGGGTGAGCTGCTGCAGGATGACCACAATCCATTTCAGATTGTCGATGCCGTACCAGCCGTTTCCGGCTCCACTCTGTAATCCGCCGGTGCGCGGGATGATGTGGACAAGGCTCTTTTTTGCCTTTGCAAGGCGCACAAGTCAGCGTATTACCGGCGATTCGCGTCGCGCATCCCGGTTTCGCTGATTTTTCTACAAATGAGCGTTCTGTCCGGGGAAAGCCGGCATTACCGAAAATAAAAAAAAGCAGAAAAGTCGAATTCTTGCAAAATGTATGAATTTTCAGGTTAGAAAGGATATACTGTGAAGTCGCCGAACGTTTATGATATTTATGATATCAACTCCATGCTCTCTGATGAAGAAAAGCAGGTGCGTGACAGCATCCGTGAATTTGTGCGCAATGAGGCTGTGCCGATTTTTCGTGATTATTTTCGTGAAGGCAAATTTCCCGAGCAGTTGATCAAGCCGCTGGGGGAACTTGGCGTGCTCGGCGCCAATCTCGACGGCTACGGCTGTCCCGGGTTAAACAACGTCGCCTATGGTCTGATCATGCAGGAGCTGGAGTACTGTGACAGTGGCCTGCGCAGTTTTGCTTCCGTGCAGGGTGCGCTGGTGATGTATCCGATCTATGCCTTTGGCTCTGAGGAGCAAAAGCAGAAATATCTGCCTAAACTGGCAACCGGAGAGTATATCGGCTGTTTTGGTTTGACAGAGCCGGACTATGGCTCCAACCCCGGGGGGATGATCACCCGGGCCGAGAAAGTTGCCGGAGGCTACAAGCTCAATGGCCGGAAAATGTGGATCACCAATGCCTCCCTCGCTGATGTAGCGGTGATCTGGGCCAAGCTCGACGGTGTGGTGCGCGGTTTTCTCGTCGAAAAGGGGACGCCGGGTTTTCAGCCCAAGCCCATGCATGGCAAGCTTTCGTTGCGCGCGTCGGATACCAGTGAAATTCTTCTCGATGATTGCATCGTGCCCGAAGATGCCATCCTGCCCGGTTCTGATGGCCTGAAGTCGCCGCTTTCCTGCCTGACCCAGGCTCGTTATGGTATCGCCTGGGGTGTCATTGGTGCGGCGATTGCTTCTTTCGAGGAATCCCTCGAGTATGCCAAAGGCCGGGTGATGTTTGACCGTCCCATCGCAGGCTATCAGTTGACGCAGAATAAATTTGCCTACATGATGACCGAGATTACCAAGATGCAGTTGCTGGTTCTGCAGTTGGGTCGCCTCAAAGATGCGGGCACCATGCACCATGCTCAGGTCAGTCTTGCCAAGCGGAACAACTGCGAGCATGCACTGAATATAGCGCGCATGAGCCGCGAGATTCTCGGCGCCAACGGTATCATGGATGATTATGTTTCCATGCGGCACGCGAACAATCTCGAGACGGTGAAAACCTATGAAGGGACGCACGAAATTCATACCCTGGTGCTCGGACAGCTGGCGACGGGAATTGCAGCCTTCAGTTAAGGCATAACCATAGATAGCGGACGAATGCGAGCAAAAATATTCACCCTGGACGAAGCAAACAGACTGCTTCCCGAAATCATCGAATTGACACAGCATGCTGTAACGGCTGTTGAGCGCGCCAGGGCCCAGGCGCAGTTTCTCTCCGAGCTCGATGAGGGCAGCCGCCGCGAGAGCCTGGAGCACGAGATCGACAATATCCTGCGGAACTGGGCGCGGCAGATCAGCGAGCTGGGTGTTCTTCCGAAAGGATTTTTCACCTGTGATTTCCAGAGCCCGAAGTCTGACACCTATTTTTGCTGGACATTTGGTGAGCAGGAAATCGCTTTTGTGCACAGAGTAGATCAGACATTTAAGGACAGAGTTCCCCTTGAAGACGCGGTATTGAACGGGTATAATATCTCTTTGAACTGACGTATCCGTTCAGAGAGCACACTGGTGCGAAGAAGCTTGATTGCGGGGCAGGACATGAGCAATATAGAGATGACAGATGTCGATAAACTGACTTTCGGGCAAAAGCTCGAAATGATGGTGCGGTTGATCAACCGGCAGTCGATTCGCAGCTTGCTGGACACCCTGTCGACGACACAGCTCGTGCAGGCGCATCATTTTCTGTGGGATATGATGGTCGAGATTCATTTCCGCAGTCAGGAACATATTTTCCGGCGCGAGGACGTCACCCAGAAGATGATCCCCTCAGCCAAGTATCAGAAGATGCAGAACTGTGATCTGCGCATCGACTATTGCAAGGGTGTGGAGTGTATCTGGTCCAACCCTGAGTGTGCCGGAAATAAAGTGAAAAACAACATGGAAGTTATGGCCCAGTACATCATCGAGTTATTTGACCAGGCGAACACGAAAAAGATGGTGGCTGGCTGAATTAAATTTTTCGAATTCACCTCACAGCAGGTTTGCTTATGAATACACTGTATCTGATCATCGCATTGGCCGCTTTTCTGGCCGGCGCTGTATCCAGCTATTTTTTAATCTCCCTCAAACTACGCGGCGCCAGAAAAACCTCTGAAGATATGATCCGGGATGCCAGGCGCGAGATCGAGCGTGAGAAGCATCAAACCCTGATCAAGGCCAAGGAAGACTGGTTCCGTCTGCGCGACGAGCAGGAAAATGAGCTGCGCAAGCGGGCAGAAAAAATGGATGAGATCGAAGCGCGTCTGCTGGACCGGGAAAAGCAACTCGAGTCCCGGGAGGAGGTGCTCAAACAGCGCGAAGGGCTTGCCTCTCAGAAAGAACACGAGCTTACACGGCAGAGAGAAGCCCTGCATGTCAAGGATGCAGAGCTGTCGCGCATCATCACAGCGCAGAACGAGGCGCTGAGCAAAGTCTGCAATCTGTCTATCGAAGAAGCGCGCGAAAAACTGATCGAAAATCTGAAAAAAGAATATCGCCGGGACGCTGCTGAGCTGTACAAGACTCTCGTCGATGAGGCCCGGTCGAACGCCAACCGCGAAGCACGCAAAATCATCACCCAGGCGATCGAAAAACAGGCCGCCGAGTATGCCTCCGAGCTGGCGGTTTCGGTAGTGAATTTGCCCACTGAGGAAGTTAAGGGACGTATCATCGGTAAGGACGGGCGCAATATCAAGGCCTTTGAGCAGCTCTCCGGTGTAAAGCTGATTGTGGATGACACGCCCGAGGCGGTCGTGCTCTCCTCTTTTGATCCGGTGAAACGGGAGGTTGCCCGCGTCGCCCTGGAGAAGCTGATCAGCAGTGGCAAAATTCACCCGCAGCGCATCGAAGAAGTGCTGAAAGCTGCGGAGCAGGAGGTGGATAAAAGCGTATGGCGGGCCGGTAATGAAGTCGTGGCCTCGGT
>DRLW01000040.1 GCA_011375275.1 Bacteroidota bacterium | reverse complement strand
GAAGCTCTCGATGCCCGCGGTCTGGTGCCGGGGAATTCTACGTTGCTCGTGCAGGGCGATACCACGATCAGCGTGCGCATTCCGGCCTGGCGCGATCTCGACAGCACGCTGCATCGCGGCATTACCGGCACGGTCGAGGTCTATGAAAACATGTCAGCGCCCGGCATTCTGCCGCGTACGGTGCTGGTCTGGCTGCCGCCGGGCTATGCGGAGGATACAGGCAGACGTTATCCTGTGCTGTACATGCACGATGGCCAGAATGTTTTTGATCCATCGACATCCTTCCTCGGCGTTGACTGGCAGGTCGATGAGGTTGCCGACAGCCTGATTCGAGACGACGTGATGCCGGCGATACTGATCGTCGCTATCTACAACACCGTGGACCGGGGCAGGGATTATTCCAACTCCCGCGAGGGCAGGGCCTACATGCGTTTCCTCGCCGATTCTCTCAAGCCCTTTATCGATCGCACCTATCGTACACAGCCGGAAGCTGAAGCGACCGCAACCATGGGGTCGTCCCTTGGCGGATTGATCTCTTTCCTCCTGCTGTGGAATTATCCCGAGGTGTTCGGCAAGGCAGCCTGTCTGTCACCGGCGTTTATCGGCAAGCACAGATCAGCGGTGCGCATGGTGCAGGAACAACCTGCCCCGGTCGAACACCTGCGCTTGTATATCGATAATGGCGGGCGTGGGCTCGACCAGCGCCTGCAAACAGGTGTTGATGCCATGCTGGCGGCGTTGCGCACAAAGGGGTTTGCAGATGGGGAAAATTTGATGTGGTACCGGGATTCGACCGCAGACCACAACGAAGCGGCATGGGCCAGGCGTGTGTGGCGGCCGTTGCTTTTTCTTTTTGGAGAGCGTGTGCAGGAGGGGGCGGAAAAACGCTGAGCAAAAAAACGCATGAGGCCGCCCGCAAACGGCCTCACGAGTCAAACGGTACAGAGAGAGTTATTCTTCGATCACTTCCACGTCCTGGGCCTGCAAGCCTTTATCAGTCTCTCCGATCGAAAATTCGACTTTCTGTCCTTCTTCCAGTGTACGGTAGCCTTTGCCTCTGATGGAGGTGTAGTGGACGAAAATATCGTCCTGCCCGTCACGCATGATGAACCCATAACCTTTGGGGCCATTGAACCATTTGACGGTGCCAGTGATACGCTCTTCCATAGTGCTAACCTTTGCTTGTAAAAAATACCGATGCGGCATCCGGTTGTTTGAAGATGTGCTGCATTTCAAAAAATCAGATATCCGCGCCACTTAAAAGATGTTAAAATTGTATGCATTCTGAAAATAAAGGTCAAGATTTTCTTGCCGGAACAGCAGAATGCACCTGAGATGGCCATCAAACCGGCTGATCTGGCAGAGCATGCACCGGTGGTACCGTGTGCTGTTTTTGTGACACCCGGCCTGAGTTGTGGGCATACATCATCGCACTATTTTTTGGAGAACGATATGAACGGTGGAGAAATCATCGCGCAGGTTTTGGAGAAACACGGTGTTCCTTTTTTATTTACTCTTTGCGGCGGCCACATCTCGCCGATTCTGGTCGGGTGCAAGCAGCGCGGTATCCGCGTCATCGACGTGCGCCATGAAGTGACGGCTGTTTTCGCTGCTGATGCGGTTGCGCGCCTGAGCGGTGTGCCCGGAGTTGCGGCCGTGACCGCCGGGCCGGGGCTGACCAACACGATAACGGCAGTAAAAAATGCCCAGCTCGCCCAGTCACCGGTAGTGGTTCTGGGCGGGGCCACAGCCACAGCGCTGCGCGGTCGTGGCGCTCTGCAGGATATCGATCAAATCGCGCTGATGAAGCCGCATGTGAAATGGTGCGTTTCGGTCAAACGCGTCAAAGACCTTGCACCGGTGCTGACCAAAGCTCTGCGTATCGCTGCCGCCGGAGTTCCCGGGCCGGTCTTTGTCGAGTGTCCTGTGGACCTGCTTTATGATGAGCCGGTGATTCGCGAGTGGTACGGCCTGAAATCTTCCGCGGGCAAATCCCTGGCCGACAAGGCCGTTCGTCGCTATCTCGATTTTCACGTCAACCGCTTGTTCGCCGGCCAGGCCGATCTGCCGGAGCATGAGATCACTCTGCCCGCAGTGCCCGAGCCAAACAGGGGTAAGGTCCGCCGTGCTGCCGAGCGCATCGCCGGGGCCGAGCGCCCGCTGCTGCTGATCGGCAGCCAGGCACTGCTCGATGCAGCTTCGGTAGCAGAAGTCGCCCGGGCCGTCGATCGGCTGGGTATTCCGGTATATCTTTCCGGGATGGCGCGCGGCCTGCTCGGCCGGCAGCATCCGCTGCAGAAACGGCACAAACGCCGGCAGGCGCTCAAGGATGCTGATGTGGTCATCCTCGCCGGCGTACCGTGTGATTTCCGTCTCGATTACGGCCAGCATATCCGGCGCAGCAGCTATCTGATTTCAGCTAACCGCAGTCCGGAAGATATCCGCAAAAACCGCCGGCCCAACCTCGCTGTTCCCGGGGATGCGGGGCGTTTTCTCATGATGCTGGCTGAAGAAATGCAGGCGGATAAAAAATATCAGTCCTGGCATGAGACCCTGGACGAGCGCGAACAGGCACGTGAGCAGGAAATTGCCCAACAGGCAGCAGCAGAGGGCGAGCTGCTGAACCCATTGCAGGTCTGCCGCAGCATCGAGCAGGTTGCGGATGAGTCTGCTCTGTTCGTGGCAGATGGCGGCGATTTCGTAGCGACCGCCTCGTATATTTTGCGCCCGCGCGCGCCATTGAAGTGGCTCGATCCGGGTGTGTTCGGAACCCTCGGTGTCGGCGCCGGTTTTGCTCTGGGCGCAAAATTGTGTAATCCCGATGCAGAAGTCTGGATGATTTTCGGGGATGGTGCGCTGGCTTACAGCCTGGCAGAGTTCGACACATTCGTGCGCCATGAGATTCCGGTTATCGCAGTTGTCGGCAATGATGCGACGTGGATGCAGATCGCCCGCGAACAGGTCGATATGCTCGGGGATGCCGTCGGTACCGAGCTTTTGCGTTCGGATTATCATGTTGCTGTGGAGGGCCTGGGCGGGCGAGGATTCAAAATGACCGAGAACCGGACGATCGAAAACGTGCTCGATGCCGGGCGGCTGGCTGCGGCGTCCGGGCGGCCGGTGCTCATCAACGCGCATCTCGACAAGACGGACTTTCGCAAAGGCTCGATATCGATGTGATGGCGGAAAATGTGCCGGCGGCAAGGAAGGCTCAGTGCGGAGCGGGCACTTTCATGTTGGTGACTTTGATGATGCTCAGGATGAGAACGATGACTCCAGCCCATTGAACCAGGCTGAGTATGTGTCCGCGTACGACGTATTCCAGCAGCACGGCAGTGAGGGGAAAGGCGAGTTCGCAGATCGTCGCCACCGAGGCGGTGATTTTTTTCAGGCCGTAATAGTAGAGAAAAATGGCCGGCCCACCGATGATGAATGCGATCATGACGATGATCAACGCCTGGTGTGTCGAGATCATTTCAACCTGATAGATCAGGCCGGAGCTGAACACGATGAGCATCATGATCAGCGATGAAATCAGGAAGCGGAAATAGGTTCCGAGCTCAAAACTGACATTAGCGAGAGCGCGTTTGCTGAGCACGGTGGATGCGCCGAAACTCATGGCAGCGATCAGGGCAAAGCCGGAGGCGGCGAGGGTTTTATTGTCCGGCGTAAAAGCGGGCACGTGCAGGCCAAAGGTCATCAAATAGGCGCCGAGAACCGCCAGACCCGCCCAGAAGAAGAAAATTTTCGGCAACTTCTCTTTCAAAAAAGCAGCCGCGAGGAAGATGGCAAAAACCGGCTGCAGCTTCTGGATCAAAACCGGAATAGAGAGATTGACGTAATCGACATAGAACAGCGCCTTGGTAATCGCCATGGTGCCGACAGCGCCGCCGAGCACGGCAACCCCGAAGAATGACAGGATATCTTTGTATCCGAGGGCGGCAAGTTGTTTGATCTGTCCTTTGAAAAAAGGTGTGAGCATCACCGTCACGATGGTACTTTCCAGAAAAACAACCAGCGCAACCGGCAGTTCATGCAGGGCGGGGCGCAGAATGATGCCGTCGAATCCCCAGAGCATGGCAGCAGCGATGACAAATAGCGGAGCGAGTCTGTCCATTCTTTAACCTGAGAAGCTCATGAAGTAGTTCGGGAATCTCACATCACGATCAAGTGATCAGCAGAGTTGAGCCTGCTGACTGCGCTTCCTGTCGAAAGAAAGCGAGAGATGGATTCGGGTCAATCGATTGTTCGCATCATTTTCTGTCAGCGATGCGAGCAACGGGGAAGGCCTAATATAGAAAAAAAAATACAGGATCAAAGCCTTTTATTTTTGGCAGGTTAGCTCGCGTGCGTTCCGGATATCCAGTTTACTCAGCAAACCGGGCCTGGCCCAGTTTCCGGCATTTGCCATTCCGGCAGGCGAAGCGCCGTGCCGGAATCTCATCTTTTCTGGCACGTGCCTGAGTCTGGGAGATTCCGGTCTTCCGCTGCGCGGAAACCGGAACGACAGCTCTGGTGCAGGCACGGGCTGTGTCAGGTGGTCTGATTGAAAAGATGCAATCGTGCTGAGTTAAATGGATAGCCAGACGT
>DRLW01000039.1 GCA_011375275.1 Bacteroidota bacterium | reverse complement strand
GACAGCTTTGGTGTCATCTCGTCACACCGCTCCTGCGGTGTGACGCCCGCTTGCCGCTCCCGCGCCAGTACCACCAGCGCAACGAAACACCACATGCTCCGAAAACTCGCATCGTGCCGGGCATACTCGTTAAAAATGAGCGACTTAAGGGCGCGATAAATCGCGTACTACAAACTATAAGTTTGCCGGCTGGCATGCTGAGTCCTGCTCAACCCACATAGTGTGAGGAAAAGCCCCATTTTTATCGAGCACGCACGATGAGCTGCTTCATCACTCGGCGATGCGCGATTTCAGGTACAGGGCCAGTTCAGCCGCAGGCTGATAACCGACGACGCGCGAGAGTTCCTTGCCGCGCCTGTCGAAAATGATCAGCGTCGGGAAATCCTGTATTTGATATTTAGCGATCAAATCACTGTTGCTGTTATCCGGAATTCTGACGCAGACGAATTGATCCGACAGCCCGAGTATTTCAGCGTCGGTAAATGTGCGCTCGTTCATGGCGATCGACGGCCCGCTCCATTCCGCGTCGAAGAAGGCCAGCATATTTTTACGCAACTGGCGGGCTTTTCTCTGTGCCTTGCGCCAGTCGGTCATCCACTCGATTCGGCGTGCTGCCCGTGGCCTGCGCGGTTCCGGTGGATAGATCGCATCCTGCATGAGATCTTCTTCGCTGCTGAGCCCCGGTTCTTTGCGCAGCAGCGTGACGCGATCACCGCGGGCGGAAATTTCTTTCAGCTCAAAAGCAATGTCGCCAAACCAGCCCAGTTGTGTGGTTTCGCGGTACTGATCAAAGTGGCCGATGAAACGCCCGGACAGACTGTCTTTCGGAACCAGGAGCCAGCGGTCGCGGGTGTCGTAGATGCCATTGCAATCGTCATCGACGAGTATCACCTGCAGGGAATCTTCTCCAAAGGCAAAAGTCCCCGCCCGCCAGGACTGCCTGATAATAAAGCTGGAAGAGGGCAGACCGCTTTCCGGATACCAGAAAAACAGCTTGCAAACCAGCTTCTCAGTCACTCGTTTATTGGCATTGACCTGCCAGAGGTACTCGAAGCGGACAGTGTCAAACTCGGTCATGTGGCGAGCTCGCCCGCGGATGAAACTGCTGTTGCCTTTTCGCGGAGGCCCGTCATTGCTCAGGTCGCCGTCACGGTTGCGATCGATGTAGAGCAGGTCATAGTAGAGATTCCGTGCTCCGGACTTGACAAAAAGCAGCGTGATCACTTCACCGGTGTTGCCCGGGCTGATCTGCGCGGCGAGAGGCTGGCCGCCGATATTTTGAGGAAGGCGCACAGGAGAGTCGAGAGAATCCGGCGCGATGAGATCGATGCGGAAAGTGTCGTAATAGGGCAGCCCGCGGCCCGTGCTGCTGTCCTGGTAAGCGAGAGGAACGGTAAATTCATTTTTGTCACCGCAGCCGAAAAGCATGAGCAGTGAAGTCAGAAAATAAACCGGAAACAGTGATGCTGATTTTAATTTCATAGTGAGCCTGATGTATTCCTGACGCAGCACAGGGCTGCTGATAGATTCTTCAGGTTACATGTTGTCTGTAATGCGTGAGAGAAAATAAATTCGTTGAACAAAATGGTTTCAATGATCCCGCTTCCCTGCGCGAAGCGTTGTTGTATAGCGACGCGGGCGGATTTGTTGCTCGCAGAAACTCATCGCCCTGGTTGACTTCGTTTGCTTCGACGGACGCCCGCTCCCGGCCTCACAGGCAGGAGATCGGCGCAGCGCCCGCCACTGCTACGTCTGTACGGCACTCACCTCTCATCACCCCCTGCCACCAAACCCTGAAAGACCTGCCGCGAAATCTCTTCGATGGCCTGCTGCGCCCGGCCATGGTCTGCGATTCCCTTTGTCAGCACGACCAGCACGTAAGGCTTGCGGCCGGGCGGGAAGACGATCGCCGCGTCGTGGTCGATGGCAGTGATCGATCCGGTTTTGTTGGCAACCCGCACGCTGTCCGGCAGTCCGGCCGGGATTTTGTGGCGAAACTCCTGCTGGCTGAGGATGTCGATCATGGCGGCGCAGGCCTCGGGTGAGGCAGCCGTGCCCTCTGCAATAGCGCGCATGATGACCATCATGTCATAGGCGTTGGTGCGGTTGTTCCAGCCTTTGCGATATGCTTTCAGGTCTTCCACACCGCGGCGCACCTGAATCGTGTCCGCTCCCAGGCTGCGCATGGTTTTCACCACACTCTCAGCACCGGCTTTGTCGATGAGAATATTCGTTGCCAGATTGCTGCTGCGTACGATCATGCGCCGGATCAGTTCCCGCACCGGCAGGGACTCACCGATTTTGTCGTATAGTGCAGAGTCGCTGTCCACATCCGCTGTCAGGCTGTAAAAACTTCCGTCAACGATGCTGGCAAAACGATTGCGTATGCGGATGCTGTCATCGAGGGAGAGGGTGCCGGCATCTGCCTGGCGAAAAAGCTCGATCATCACCGGCACTTTCATCGTGCTGGCAGCGTGCATCATGGTTCGGGCGTTGCGGGTAAATTCCTGACCGGTTTCGAG
>DRLW01000038.1 GCA_011375275.1 Bacteroidota bacterium | reverse complement strand
CCCTTCGAAGGGGGATTTTCATCTCGTCACACTACTCCTGAGGCAACTCACGAGCAAAACGAGATACCGCTCCCCCGAAAATCCGCCCCCATATACCAGCCCCCGGACGCCGGCATGTGTCCGAAAAGACGCGATCATCTCAACATTCGGATACGAAACTGTCACTTTTGAATAAATCGGGGTAACAGTTTCAAGAATCGTCTTATTTCAGACGACTATTCAGAGCAGGATTGTGAAACAGTAAGGGATGACACCATTTCACAAGGGATTGCTTATGAAATCTGCACAACACATGGCGGAAGAATTTCCAATCAACCGCAGGGTCGATGATCGCAAGGACTGCTCTCTCGAGCTGCGCTTCCACAATGGCCGCGAGTGGGTACGCGGTATCGCGACGAACATCAGCACATCGGGGGCCCGCATCGTCACCATCCGGCCCATGGCCTCGGGAACGAGGGTCAAAGTCCTGTTCGATAATCCTCGTGGTATTGAAAAACGCGTCGTCGGTGAGGTGGTATGGCATGCAGACAGCATACCTGTCGAAGGCTCAAAATGGATTGCGCCCGGCATGGGCATCCGCTTTGACGCACCGGTACATCTGCACAGCGACGATCTCTCCAACAGTGGCCAGGAAAAATTTTTCTACGTTTGAGGGCACACACCTGATACGAATCAGCCAGCCTGTTTGAGCGGGAAATCATCCTGCCCCATGGCAGAGGTGAACAGCCCCGAACCCGGCGATCGCCCCGGCAAGCTGGCCTGCCCGCCTTCTCCCGCTTTATCTACAACTTCGTACGTGACGCCAAGATAATGCGGGGTAGCTGCAATCATCCGCGCATGCGGAAACAGCGCTTCCTGCCCGGCGCCTGCCTGCCATTTCATTCTGGTTAGCCACAGAACTCAGCACGGCTGCATCTTTTCAACCAGTCCGCCAGAGCACAGCACGTTCCTGAACCTGAGCCGTCATTCCAATTTCCCCGCAGGGGAAGGCCGCAATCCCCCGATTCAGGAATGTGCCCGAAAAGATGAGACCCCGGCACTTCGCCTGGCCGGAATGACACCGACAACGGAATGCGGTTCATTTTTATCGTTTAATGCGGAGCCATGCTGCCAGAAAAATTACGCATCATCTGCAGCAAAAAATGTATCCAGCAGCGCGCAGTACAAACGCACGCCTTCGCGAATCTCTTCGAGTTCGATATACTCATCCGCTGTATGGGATCGCGCGGAATCACCCGGGCCGATTTTCACCGAGGGCATGGGAAGAAGTGCCTGATCAGAGAGGGTTGCAGAACCGAACAGGGGGATGCCCAGTTTTTTGGCTGCCTGCACAAAAGGGTGGCTTTCTTCCAGCCCGGACGGGCGCAGGCGCACAGAGCGGGGCTTCACTTCGCTGCGCACATGGCGGCGGATCGTTTCCAGCACCTGCTCGTGGCTGTAGGCTTCTGTCGTGCGCACATCGACGACAAAACGGCATCGTTCCGGAACGACATTGTGCTGTGTTCCGGCTTCGATCATCGTTACCGTCATTTTCACCGGACCGAGAAAAGGCGACACCCGCGCGAAGCTGTAATTATGAAACCACTCGATATCGCGCAGGGCGTGGGTGATGGCATTATCCCCCTCGTCGCGTGCAGCATGGCCACTGCGGCCATGGGCAACACAGTCGAGCACCATCAGACCGCGCTCGGCGATGGCCAGCCGCATGCCTGTCGGCTCGCCGACGATCGCAAGATCGATCTGTCCCAGCTCGGCAAGCACCGCTGTGATACCGTTTTCCCCCGATATTTCCTCTTCAGCCGTTGCCGCAAAAATCACATTCCACGGCAGGTTTTTCTTTTCATTATAATAGAGAAACACCGCCAGCAGCGACACCAGCGGACCTCCGGCGTCGTTGCTGCCGAGGCCATACAAACGGCCATCTTCGAGCGTTGGCGTAAACGGATCATGCCGCCAGCCGGACTGCGGGCGGACGGTATCGAGGTGAGAGTTGAGCAACAAGGTCGGGCGGTCGGGGTGAAAATCGTCCTGCCGGACGATGACGTTATTGCCGATGTGCTGGCAGGCAAGGCCGCGACTGCTCAGGAAGTCCGTCAGGACCGCTGCAGCAGCCTGCTCTTCCCCGCTGAAAGAGGGCACGGCGATGAGCTCGCTGAGCAGCCCTGTGCAGGCAGCAGTCAGTTCTGTCAAAAGATCGCTCATCCGCGCACCAGTTCGGTATAATTCGTATTTCCCGCCGGATCAAAAGTCGCCTGATACTGGCCGATGAGCACGCGGGCCACGCCGGAATTGAGCGCAGAGAATGCGGTATCCAACTTGGGCAACATGCCTTCAGCGATTGCGCCCTGCTCGCGCATGCGCTGGTAGCGCTGCGGATCCAGTCGCCGCACCAGTGATTGTGGCTCGTCGATATTTTCGAGCACACCCGGCTTCTGCATGCAGTAGATGAGCTGCACCGGCTTGCGGGCCTCAGCAGCCAGCGCAGTAGCGATACTCGCCGCGATGGTGTCGGCATTGGTGTTGAGCAGTTGCCCCGCGCCATCGTGGGTCAGGGCTGCGAAGACAGGCACGAAACCCGTCGAAAGCAGAGTACACAAAGCAGCCGCATCGACGGTGTCGATATCGCCGACAAATCCATAATCGACCTCCCACCCTGTGCGCTTATGCGCGCGGATCAGGTTTGCATCTGCACCAGTCAGACCGATTGCATTGCATCCGAGCGCCTGCAGCCCGGCGACGAGGGTGCGGCTGATGAGCCCGCCATACACCATCACAGCCACTTCGAGGGAAGCGGCGTCAGTCACACGGCGGCCATGCACCATCTTCGAGGAAATGCCGAGACGGGCTGCGAACTGCGTCGCCACTTTACCGCCGCCATGAACGAGGATTTTCGGTTCCGACAGGCCGGCAAAGGCTTCGAGAAAAGCGCTCCGCTTCTCTTCGGTATCGAGCAGGTCGCCGCCTGTTTTCACCACTGTAAAAGGGTTGTCCATTGTGATCTGCATTTTCAAAACGATGATGGTTCGATGAATATGATTTTCTCAAAGAATATCAATATCCAACAACAGGATTGGACAAGGCAAGCTGCAATATTTGTTGTCTGGAATCCATGAACCAGTGCCACTGCCGCGGCGCT
>DRLW01000037.1 GCA_011375275.1 Bacteroidota bacterium | reverse complement strand
TCGTGCAGGAAGATGAGCGGAATCCGGCGCTCATTGCACAGCATGATAAAATGCGTCGCCTTGTTGGCGGAATCGCTGTAGATGACATTGCCCATCTGAATCTGCGGCGGCTGCGGGCGGCCGAGATGATCCGGGGGCATCTCCTTTTTCACAGCCTGGCCCTGGTTAGCCACAATACCGACGGTAAATCCGCCCAGGCGGGCAAAAGCAGTGACGATGGTACGGCCGTAGTGCGGTTTATACTCCTCCAGCCTGCTGCCATCTACCATCCGTGCGATAATTTCGCGGACATCATAGGTGCCCGAGGAGCTGTGCGGCAGAATGCCGAGCAGTTCATCCGGGTCATAAGCCGGCGCTTCCGCGCTGGTGCGGTCAAATGGCGTTTCCGGAGCCGGCCCGATTGCCGCCATCTGGTCGCGGATCCACTGCAGCGCCTCATCCTCGCTGTCAAACTGGTAGTCTGCCACGCCGCTGATGTGGTTGTGCATGGTCGCGCCGCCCAGGGTTTCCATATCCACCTCCTGCCCCAGCGCTGCCTTGACGAGAAAAGGCCCGGCGAGAAACATGCTCGAATGCTCGGTGATCATCGCCAGGTCGCTCGACATGCCGGGCAGATAGGCTCCGCCTGCGACGCAGAAACCGAAGACGCAGGAAATCTGCGGAATTCCCATGGCTGCCATGCGCGCGTTGTTGCGGAAAATTCGACCGAAATGCTCGCGATCAGGAAAAATTTCCGCCTGGCGCTCGAGGTTCACTCCCGCCGAATCGACCATGTAGATCACCGGCAGCCGGTTTTCCATGGCCAGCTCCTGCGCACGCAGATTCTTCTTGCAGGTCATTTCAACCCAGGCACCGGATTTCACCAGCGGATCATTGGCCATGATCACCGCTTTTCTGCCGGATACCGTGCCGACACCGATGACAGTACCGGCCGAGGGATACCCGCCCGGAATGTCGTCATACATATCATAAGCTGCAAAAAGTCCCACTTCGTGAAAAGCCGTTCCCGGATCGAGCACCTTCGCGATTTTTTCCCGCACCGGATATTTGCCGCGTTTGCGCAGTTTTTCCAATGCTTTTTCAGAATAGTGCTGGCGGACTTCCTTTTCACGGGTTTTCAGCGTGGTCAGAAGATCGAGCATGCGGTTCTTGCGCGAACGGAACTCTTCGGAACTGGTCTCGAGGGAACTCGGAAATTTTTTCATGCCTTTTTCTTGATTATTGAAATTCGATTTTTGTCATTTCACACAGATTGCGCTGTGGCTCAGCAGGAGTCTGCTGATGCTGCTGTCAATGAATATCCTTCAGCCGGAGTTGCGTGGTCACCCTGCCCTGCCACTCATTTTCTTCGATCGTGTAGGCGATGTCGAGATTATCCGGATTGCTCTGCACCCGGTGCAGCAGGTCGCCGAGATTGAAGCCGATGGAATCGAACACTTTGCCGTCCTGAAAAAGGCGCAGGCGCAAATGGTTGCGGCCAACCACTCCCGGCGTGCCGACGACGCGCACCCCTTTGCTGGAAAAAACCGGCCGCATATTCTGCGGGCCATAGGGTTCCATCATTTTGATCAGGCGAAGAAATTTGCCATCGATCTCACCGAAGCGGATATCTGCCTCGATTTTGAGCTTGCGCATGCGCATCTCGGGTGTGAGTTGTTTTTTTGCATACGCTTCCAGGCGCTCGCGCAGCTCTCCGATATCCTCGCTGGAGATGCTCAGCCCGGCAGCGTATTTATGCCCACCAAAAGCGCGCATGAGGTCAGAACAGTTTTCCAGCGCGTCATAAATATCAAAACCGGAAACACTGCGTGCCGAGCCCTTGCCGACGCCGTCATCAGTGGAGATCATCACTGTCGGCCGGTAGTATCGCTCAACCAGGCGGCTGGCGACGATGCCGATCACACCCGGGTGCCAGCCCTCGGAGCTGAGCACAAAAACCGAATCGTTCTCCGGGTCAAAATGCGCTTCGATCATCTCGCAGGCTTCCCGGAAGGTCTCCTCATCGATATTGCGCCGCTGCTTGTTCTCCTCCTCGAGGTGATGAGCGATCTGCAGCGCCTCGCGGTCATCTTCGGTGATGAACATATTGACAGCATGGCTGGCATCCCCCATCCGTCCGACAGCGTTGATGCGCGGCGCCAGCACGAAAATCACCTGGCCGGTGCTGAGGCTTTTGCCCGCGAGGCGGGTGGTTTCCAGCAGGGCTTTCAAGCCGGTATTGGGACGGGAGTTGAGAATTTCCAGGCCGGTCCGCACCAGGATGCGGTTCTCATCCACGAGGGGCACGATATCCGCCGCGCTGCCGATGGCGACGAGATCGAGCAGGGAATAGAGCTGATCCATATCGTGGCCGAGGCGCATGGCAACAGCCTGCGCGAGCTTGAATGCGACGCCGACACCGGCGAGCTCCTTGAAAGGATAAGGGCAATCCGGCCGCTTCGGGTCGAGCACAGCGATGGCGTCGGGCAGGTGCTCGGCCGGCTGGTGGTGGTCACAGACGATAATATCCAGGCCGATCTCGCGCCCGCGATCGACTTCATCGTTGGCCGTGATGCCGCAGTCAACGGTGATGAGCAGATCGATGCCATCATCCCGGGCTTTTTCGATGCCCTCGATGCTGACGCCGTAGCCGTCGCGGATGCGGTTGGGGATGATAAAATCGGCGCTGATGCCGAGCTGGCGGAAGAACAGGATCAGCAACGAGGTCGAAGTGGCGCCATCGACATCGTAATCGCCATAAATTCGTATGGCCTGCCCGGCTTTCACCGCTTCGACGATGCGATCGGCAGCCTTGTGCATGTCAGCCATGAGGAAAGGATCGTGCAGGTTTTCAAGCCCGGCACGGAAGTAAAATTTGGCATCATCGGCGGTCTCAATCCCCCGGTTGATGAGGATGGATGCGATGACAGGCGGGATGGATAACGTATCGGAGAGCTCGCGGATACGTTCCTGCGGGCCGGTTTCGGCCCAGGTCCACTGGAGTTCCTTATGCAAAAAACCTCCTCACCCAAAAAC
>DRLW01000036.1 GCA_011375275.1 Bacteroidota bacterium | reverse complement strand
TGGATGGGAAATGTGACGACCCGGTGCGGGTGTCCCTCGTAGCCATGAATACGACCCTGAACTGCGAGGAGACGCACACCGTCGCGGTTCTCGCCCACGACCCAGCGGCCCTTGTGGCCCTCGACGGTCGAGGCTGGATATCCGGGTATGCTGCCGGTGTCGATAGCCGAGCTGTTGCTCAGGCTGTCGGCCAGGTAGCCAAGGCCGGAGCCGAGAATGATCGCTGTCTCCGGGATGTCCGGCAGAGCTTCTTGAACGTGCGCTGTGGCAGTTTTCAATAAGTTTATATCGATGTTGGCCTGAGGTGCCTGCACTGAAAAATCCCTTGGTTAAAGTAGTAACAGTCTGGTTCGCTATCAGCCCGCTTTGCGCTGTACCAGAACGAGCACATCGCGCAGGGGCAATCTGATTCAGCCTGATCCGTGATTCGGATTGTCAAATCCCGTTCTTCCCTCCACTGTGGAAAAGAGCCGGGAGGCGAAACAGGTTTTCTGAACTCGAAAGAACAAAGCAAAAATCACAGAATCATGCCGGCGATGGTAGCAGTCATCCAACTGGCGATAGCACCGCCGATCATGGCTTTGAGGCCCACCTTTGCCAGGTCTTTTCTCCGTGACGGAGCCAGGGCGCCGATACCGCCGATTTGAATACCGATCGAGGCGAAATTGGCGAAGCCGCACAACGCATAGGTGGAGATGATTACGGCGCGCGGTGACAAATCCGCTGCTTTGATGTGCTCGCCCAGGCTGCCGAAGGCAACGAACTCGTTGACCGCTAACTTCAGACCGAGCAGGTTGCCGACTTCGGCGCTGTCCTGCCAGGGCACACCCATGATAAAAGCCAGGTAGCGCAGTGTGTTGCCAAAAAAGGTCTTCAGACTGCCCGGAAAAATACCGGCATACTCGCCGGTAACCGGCGAAAACGGACTTTTGGTAATCGCGTAATACGAACCACCCAGCAGGCTGCCATCGATGATCGAGTCGAAAAAATTGAGCAGCACATCGACGAAGCCGATCAGGGCGATGAAGCCGACGAGCATGGCAGCGACGTTTGCAGCCAGCTTCAGGCCGTCGATGATGCCGTTCGAGGCTGCTTCGAGCACATTGCCCGCGGTTTGGATTTTCGGCATCTCGACATCACCGGCGGTCTGTGAGTGCTCAGTTTCAGGAAAGATAATTTTGCCGATGACCAGAGCTGCCGGCGCAGACATCACGCTGGCAGCGATCAGGTGACCCGGATCGACGCCCATGCGAATGTATCCGGCGAGTACGCCGCCGGCGATGGTGGCAAACCCTCCGACCATGATCGTGGCCAGCTCAGACTTGGTCATTGTCTCGAGAAAGGGCTTGATCAGCAGCGGGGCTTCTGTTTGTCCGACGAAAACATTCGCCGAGCAGGACAGGGTTTCCGCACCGCTGGTGCCCAGAGTCCAGCGCATGAAACGGGCCATGGCCTGAACGATGACCTGAATGATGCCAAAGTAGTACAGGATGGCCATGAACGCCGCGAAGAAAATGATCGTCGGCAGTACGGCCAGGGCAAATTGAAAACCGAATTGTTCGATATATTCCGGCTTGACAAGATTGCCAAAGAGAAAACCCGTGCCGAGATCCGTGAGCTTGAGAAAGCTGTCCACTTTTTCGCTGAAAAATTGAAAGATGATGCGACCGTGGATTTCCCTTGCCCAGAGCATACCCAGCGTAGCGGTTAACAGGGTGATCGTGCCGGCCCGGCTCAGGGTGCTGTTTTCGGTGCGGGAACCGGCAACGAGCGCGATGACGGCCGCAATCAGTGCCCAGCTCGTGAGACCGAAACCATCGAGAGCGTAAAAGAGACCACTCAGGGCCGCACTGCCGGCGACCAGGGCACCTGCCAGGAGAACCGTACTGGCGGTGCTGTTCTGCTGCTGCAGCTCCTCGCGAAAATTGAACAGTATGATCATGCTCAGCAAAATGAACAGACCGACCAGAGAATAAAAACTCTGGCTTAGGATGATCATGGCGAAAAGCAACTGCATGCCGACCCCCCAGATGACGATACGCGGGCGGACGGCCTGTTTGTTGTCAGACATCACCCAGGCGATCGCCAGTAAGGTCAGCAGACCGAACACGCTGATCAAGTGCATTTTTCCTCCTCTCCAAAAGGAATCCAGTATCGGTTCTGTAGCCGGCAAAAATCCTCAACCTGAGGGGGAAGCGGATTCCTGTTCCGGCGGTTGAAAGCATTTGCGGCAACGGGCTTCGTACACGTCCTTGGCTCCAACCACGACGCGTTCGCTGTCACTGCTCAGGCGTTGCGTTCTGTTTGCCGGGGCACCACAGACCATGCAAATCGCCAGGGTTTTGGTGATCGACTCTGCGATCGCCAGAAGCTGTGGAATGGGTTCGAACGGAATGCCGCGATAGTCCTGATCGAGCCCGGCAACGATGACGCGTTTGCCTTTGTTGGCGAGTTCGTTGCAGACCTCGACCAGCTCCATGCCGAAAAACTGGCCTTCATCGATGCCGACGACGTGGGCATCCCCGGCCATTTCGAGTATTTCCTGCGCGTGCGTCACAGCGATCGAGCGCAGGCGCTGCTCACTGTGCGAGACGATGTGATCACTGGAATAGCGGTCATCGATCGCGGGCTTGAAGATGGCAACATCTTGTCGTGCAATTTGTGCCCGCCGCAACCTGCGGATGAGCTCCTCGGATTTTCCTGAGAACATGCTGCCGCAGATGACTTCGATCCATCCCCAGCCATCCTGGATAACATTGATCATGGTCGATTACTTCCTGGCAAATTATCGTGTTGGTTGTTGTTGTCGATGTTCCTCCCGCTCCCGCAGTATCGCTTCAATTTTCGTCTTGAGCAGATCGATGGCGACGGTATTCCGGCCCCCTTCGGGAATGATGATGTCTGCGTATCGTTTGCTCGGCTCGACGAATTGCAGGTGCATAGGCCGGACGCTGTTCTCGTACTGGTCGAGCACAGATTCCACGGTACGCCCGCGTTCCTCGACGTCTCTGCGGATGCGCCGCAACAAGCGGATATCGGCATCGGTATCGACGAAGACTTTGATATCCATCAGGCTGCGCAGTTGTTGTGAATCGAGGATGAGGATGCCCTCGAGAATGATGATTTCGTGTGGTCCCAGCCTGCGGGTTTCCGGCCTGCGGGTGTGGCAGGCAAAATCATAGAGCGGTTGCTCGATGGTTTTGCCGGCGACGAGGTCTCGAATGTGCGCGTACAAAAGCTCGTGATCGATCGAGTTCGGATGGTCGAAGTTGGTTTTGGCACGCTCTTCCGGGGGCAGATGCGCCAAATCTTTATAGTAGGCGTCCTGTTCGATGATGACGATTTTGTCTGACCCGAGGGCCTTGAGAATAGATTGTGAAACGAGGGATTTGCCGGAGCCTGTTCCTCCTGCAATGCCGATCAAGATTCCACGCATGGAATAGCATTCCTTTGTACTGTTGTGGTAAAGCCCGCATGGGCTTACCGTATTCCGCGCCCCAGGTTTGACCTGTATGCTTCGGGAGTGGGGCTGGCTTCGAATACCCTGAAGTGAGATGACACATGTGGAAAGCGTGCTCAGAACATCCTGTCATCAAAGGCATGAGGAAGCAGGTCGCTCAGCGGCATTTCCCGTGTGTCTCCGGCCCTGTTGACGAGAATGACGCGAATGTCACGGGCATAGTCCCAGAGTACCTGCCGGCAGGCACCGCAGGGTGAGCAGAATTCTTCCGTGTCGGAAGCGATGGCAATAGTTTCAAACGCTCTTTCGCCCTCTGAGAGCGCTTTGAAGAGAGCAACGCGCTCTGCGCATAAAGTCAGGCTGTAACTGCTGCTCTCGATATTTCCCGCTTCATAGGTTTTTCCGTCAGCAGTGCTCAGCGCCGCCCCGACGCGGAAACCGGAGTACGGTGCGATAGCCAGAGCACGCGCGGAAAGCGCAGCAGTTTTCAAGACCGAATCAGCGACTGCGGCTGTTTTTTTGTGATCACTCATGCTTTTCTTTCGTCACCTGCCAAAGAGCGTTAACTGCATTTTTTCCGGTCATTTGCAACAAGCCTGAATATAAGCAAAACGGCCGGAATGTCCAAAATAAAAGTAGCGACACCCATAGTGTAATGATCGCTGATCTGCAAAAAAAGCTTTCTTTATCCACACATCTGCTGGCGCTCAGGCTGATCCTATCCCCAGGACAGCAATCCGCCATCCGCAACATAGGTTCCCCCGGTGAGGTGGCGCGACGCTTCTGAAGCCAGGAAGACGACCAGGCCGGCGAGGTCTTCGGGAGCGCCGATACGCTGCAACGGCGTTTCGCGCAGGATGTAGTTCATCAGCTTGTCGTCGCTCCAGAGCGCTTCGGCCAGTTTGGTTTTGAACAGCCCCGGGCAGATGGTGTGCACGCGGATCCCGTCGCTGCCGAGCTCCTGTGCCAGGGTTTTGCTCATGCTGATCAGTGCGGCCTTGCTCATGCTGTACACGCCGATGCCCGGCCACGGGCGCAGTCCGGCTGTGCTGGAAATATTGATGATCGAGCCGCCTCCGCGCTGTTTCATGACCGGTGCGGCATGGTGTGCGAGCAGGAACGGGCCTTTGAGATTGACGGCGACGATCTTGTCAAAAGCGCTCAGTTCTGTTTCCAGCATTTTACCGTAAACCGGGTTGATGGCCGCATTGTTGACGATGATGTCCACACCACCATATTTTGCACACGTCTCGGCGACCAGTGTTTCGATCTGCGCCGGATCACCGACATGGCAGGCGATGGCCGTAGCCTCTAAGCCGTCTTTGCGGAATGCCGCGGCGACCTCATCCACGGCCTGCTGCTTCCTGCTGCTGACGACGACGCTGGCGCCGGCCTCTGCCAGCCCGCGTGCCATGGCTTCCCCGATCCCCTTGCTGGCACCAGTGATAATCGCGATTTTTCCATCGAGTTTGAATGTGTCGGTTATGGCCATGATCTCTCCTCCTGCATCGGTCATCGATTCTATCGTCTGTTTATCCATTGAACTCAGCACGCTTGCATCTTTCAGGCACGTGTCCGAAAAGATGAGATTCCGGCTCTGCGCTTCGCTTGGCCGGAATGACAGGTGTCGCTGTCCGGGCCCGCTTAGCTGAGTTAACCGGATACCCTGAATTCTATCGAAATAACGGTTCTGTTTTGAGCCGGTGCATCGCTCGGGGCTGATCTGAAAATTCAGGGCGCATCAGCACTCTGCTGATCGATTCACCGGTTGGGTTCCTGCACACACAGTCAGCACAAGTCAAAAAAAAGCCCTGTCCATCAGGTAAACAGGGCCATTCGTTCGTCGTTTGTCGTCCGTATCCGGCTCAGAACGGCAGATCGTCTTCGCCGCCGGCAACCGGGGCTGCTCCGGGAGCACTGTCCTGAAGAGGAGGTGGTTCCGGTGGCGCAGCACTGCCGGAACCGGCGTCCCGTGAATCGAGAAACTGCATGGACTGGCCGATGATTTCTGTCGTCCAGCGCTTGACGCCGTCTTTGTCTTCCCAGTTCCGGGTCTGCAACCTGCCTTCGATGTACACTCTGCTGCCTTTTTTCAGATACTCGTTCGCGATCTCAGCCTGACGTCCCCACAGTACGATGCGATGCCACTCGGTGCGATCCTGCATCTGACCGTCTTTGCTCTTCCAGCTCTCGTCTGTGGCGATATTGAAATTCGCCACTGCCTGCCCGGAGGGCGTGTAGCGCAGGTCCGGATCCGTGCCCAGACGCCCGATCAGGATGACCTTGTTCACTGTTCCTTTTGCCATATTGTGTCTCTCACCCCCATATTTAGGTTGTGACCTGTGGGATTCCATCCCGCGATTTGTGGGAAACAGTACTAAAATATCGAAAGATTGTCAAGAAAAATGACCTCGGCCGGTGGTGGACTTGCAGAGGTTATTTCTGAAATTTCCAGATCAGGTCGAAACCGGTCGTGGTTTCGGTGTTGCCCTTGGTGAGCTGCAGCAACAGATTGCGCATGACCTCGATTTCCATGGTAGCGGTCGCGTTCCACAGGTAGTGCCACTGGCGGTTGTCCAGTTGCTGCTGGACGCTGATGAAAATGTTGTTGGTGAGGTAGCGGCCGACCAGTATCGACGAAGCGCCGGACTCTTCCCGTCCCTGAAACTCGATGACATCCAGGTTCAGCCGTTTGCCGATCGTTTTCGATAGCTGTGCCGCACCGAGCTGGGTCAACAGGGAAAAGGCGTTGCTCTCGTTCGAGCTGCTGCCGGACAGGGTCTCGCGTTCGTTCTGCGACAGGTCTTCGATATTGCGCCCGAAAATGATGTACGAGGCCGCTTCAACTTCCGCGATCTCGATATCGTTGAGATAAAAGCGTACCGAAGGTTTGTACGCCCTGCCGGTTATGTGCACCTGCATGGTGCTGCTGTTGCGATAGGCATCGCGGAACACGTACTCCGCCTCGATGTCGATCAAAGGATCGACTTCCTCACCACCATCGAACGTAAAGGAGCCGCTCTTGATCTTGAACCGTCTGCCGTACAGCTCATACGTCCCGCGGATGACCTGTATCGAGCCAAAGGGCATATCGAACTCCTCGCCCTGCTTGACGATATCCAGCTCTCCGGCAATTTCCACATTCATTTCAGGCCCGCGCAGCCAGGTATTGCGCGGGATGATGATCTTCAGCTCACCGCGAAGGTTTTTGTAATAATCAGATACAGGCTCCTCTGCTCCGGCCTGCTGTTCCCGGCGGTGTATTTCAGCTTCGGATAGCGTGTCCAGAGTTGCCTGTGCCAGCAGGGGTTGCAGTTGTTCGAGCTCGATATACCGGTTGTCCTCAAAAGCCGGGATGTAAAACGTCGAACGC
Source organism: Bacteroidota bacterium (assembly GCA_011375275.1). Classification (GTDB taxonomy): domain Bacteria; phylum Zhuqueibacterota; class Zhuqueibacteria; order Zhuqueibacterales; family Geothermadaptataceae; genus Geothermadaptatus. The sequence goes on along the minus strand of DRLW01000036.1, from coordinate 2,040 downwards.
TTGATGTTCAGCGTGCCCCCGAAGCGAGGGCGCTCCAGCGGCCCGCCGAGGCGCGCTTCGCCGTCGATCATCACCTCGAAGTCGCGGTTTTTTGCGGCGACGAAATTTCGCGCTTTTGCCACCAGCTCAGCCGAACGGATGCCGCCCTGGATGCCGCTTTCGTCGAAATTGATGATGCCGTTGATGCGCAGATCGCCGCGGACGCCACCGATTTTGAACTGGCGTACATCGATGCGCGACGTGTCCACCTGAAGGGTGATGAGGATATTGCGATAGCGCGCGCCGTAGCGCGGGAAATCGAACTTGCCATTGTAGATGCGGAGGTTGCCCACCGGCCATGGGTTTTCCAGAGTGTTGCTGATGAGCAGGTTGGTTGAAAACTCGCCGCTGATGTTGCGGAACTGGTCGGTCATGGTCTGCAGGAAGGACAGATCAAAGCCTCCGTTTGCGCCGGTGATGAGGTGGATGCGGATCGGCCGCTGAAAATCGACCAGGGAGTCGGCGCCGGCCTGCAGCATGATGGGCAGATATCCGTCGCCGGTCAGCTCGCGCTCTTTGTCGCCGAGCAGGTTGAATTTCCAGGACAGCCGTTCATCCTTGTAGTCAAATGTACCCTGCCAGCGTTTGTAGGTGAACTCCATAACCTGCCCATCGGTTATGCTGAAGCTGCCGGTGAGCAGAGGAGCAAGCGCAGTGCCGCTGAACTGGGCTTCGACATCGAGGGTTCCGGCGATTTCTTTGCGCAGACCCAGCAATTGTGCGATCGGTTGCAGGCGTACTTTGTGCGCCGCAAAAGCCAGTTGTTGCCTGCCCTTTTTCGCCACGCTTCCGCTCAGAGCCAGGGACTGTTCGCCGCTGCTCTGCAGGCGCAGGTTATCGATGACTGTAGCGCTGTCGGAAAAGACGATGAGTGCCGGTTGCTCCGGGCTGCGCCAGTGCAGCGAGCGGATGCGCAGATGCATCCCGCTGAGCGTGATGGTCGGTTTTGTTCCTGCGATGTAGTTTATGCGCCCTTCAGCAGCGATGCTGTCGGTTCTGCCCAGAGCGAAGTCTGCTGAATAGATGCTGTCTCTTTGCGTCGCTGCGATCTGCACGCTGTCGATACGGGCAGAGCCGTACACAAAGCCGCGCGCTGCGAGAAAACCGCCTCCATGCTGATGCTGTGTGGTGATGCTCTGCTGCCAGGAGCTGTGCAGGCTATCTACCTGCAACGAATCGAAGCGCAGGTCGTGCAGATCAGCACTGATTCGGCTGAACAGGGAGTCCTGCGTGCCGGAGATGAAGCCGGCAAAAGTGCCCCGGGCATGCAGGGTGTCTGCGCTGATCTGCTGTTGCACCCAGCGCAGATCTCCGAGAGAACCGTGAAAACGCAGATCGTTTTCAGCAGAAAGAGCGACTTTCCCTGCGATGTAAACCGAGGCCAGGGGACTCTGGACATGCAGGGTATCGATACTGATTTTACCACGCTCGATGGCCGCCGCCGCAAAGATGGTGTCGATTTGTGCGCCAAGGGCTGTCCCCGGAGCCATGTGGAACGCTATGCCGCCGGTCATCTGCCCGGGATCAAAGCCAGTCCCCTCGGTGTCGAGAGAAAAAGTCAAATTTGTTTTCAGGCTCTCGTCTGCGAGCAGGGGGGCCATATCGAGGTTGCGGCCATCGACCTGCAGATGAAAAGCCTGCTGCTGCCTCAGGCCATCGATGGCCAGTTGCGCATTCAGAGCGCCGTAGCCGCCGCGCAGAGACAGGCCAGCCCGTACGTTGCCACTGCCGATACCGGCGGTCAGATAGCCTGCACCGCTCTCTCTGCCGAAAACGACACACGAATCGATACTGATCACCGCTGAGGCCATGGCACTGTCCGGTGAGAAACCGCGCCCGCTCAGTTGCAGACTGCCGCTGAAACGATCTGCTGCCGGCCATTCCGGCAGCCATTTTACAGGCGACACGTTGCTGAAATTCATCGCTGCACCATACCGCACTGAAGTGCTGCTGAGATCAGCCGCAAAACCCTGCAGCCCAAGGTGTTGTTGTTGGTCTGCG
>DRLW01000035.1 GCA_011375275.1 Bacteroidota bacterium | reverse complement strand
TGCAGATACCATCCGGATCGGTAAGGCAGATGTCATGATTGCCGGTGGCAGCGAAGCGACGATCGAGGCGATCGGCCTGGCTGCGTTTCAGGCCCTGCGCGCGCTCTCTACCCGCAACGATGAACCGGAAAAAGCTTCCCGTCCGTTTGATAAAGACAGAGACGGCTTCGTCATGGGCGAGGGCGCTGGTGTCTTCATTCTCGAAGAAGAGGAGCACGCCAAAGCCCGGGGGGCAAAAATCCTGGCGCGCTACATGGGCGGCGGCATGAGCAGCGACGCCCATCACATGACACAATCGCGTGCAGACAGCCTCGGCATTGTACTGGCGATGAAAAATGCCCTCGAAGATGCTGAGCTACACAAGGAAGACATTCACTACATCAATGCCCACGCCACCAGCACACCTCTCGGCGATGTGGCTGAAGCAAGAGCGGTACATAAACTGTTCAACAGCCACACGAAAAATATCAAAATCAGCTCGACCAAATCGATGCTCGGCCACGCCCTCGGTGCCTCCGGGGGGCTGGAAATGGTCGCGACGATCCAGACGTTACGAACCGGCACCGTACACCCGACCATCAATGTCGAAAACCAGGACCCGGAATGCGATGTCGATTGCGTTCCCAACGAATCGACCGAATACCCGGTCGAATACGCCATGTCCAATTCCTTTGGCTTCGGCGGGCACAACAGTTCGATCATTCTCGGACGCTACGATGGATGATCGTGAATAAGACGCTTTCTCAAACAAAAAAAGGCAGCCTGCGGGCCGCCTTTTTTTGTTTCAACCGATATTCTCTCACAAAGACCTGGGAAATTCATCTCAACCGGAGTTGCGCGGAATGGCTCTCCTTGTATGAGGTGAACAGGCTAATTCACGCTGTTTGTTTTTTACCCGCGATCAATGTCGTCACCCAGCCGATCAACATACCGATCAGAACCGCCGCGACAACCCAGACCAGGATATTGCGTGCCGGAATGATGAGATAGCCGTCCAGCGGTGTCACGCCATCGCCCACATTGCCGCCGTTTTCAAGCAAAAAGCGCGGGGTCTGCCAGCTAAAGGCATAGGCCATCATATACGTCACAGCTACCATCAGCCGGGTGTAGAGTGCGTAGAAAAACAGTGAAACCGCCAGGGTCTTCATCGGCGTTGCATCACCGCTGGCGACGATTTCACGGGCAAAAAACACCGGGACGATGAAATAGAGCCAGGCCACACCGAAGACTGTGTTAAGCCAGCCCGGTGCTCCGCTGAATTCCAGCACCAGGCGGATGACGATGACCGCTGCAGCGATGATGAGAAAGTTTTTCATCACCGTTCCGAGTCCGTTTTTATCTGACATTGTGCTCCTCCTCTTGTTCGAAAGACAAAGATGGGATTGTGAACTGCCAGATAAAAAGTATAATTTCTGAATGGTAAACAAATAAAACATCACCAAAGCACGAGCCCGGATTTTTCGCATACAGCCGCAACCCGGCTGCAGTGCGAATCACAGCGGCAGATCGACCAGCATCAGCGTGACTGCCAGCACACCGACCAGCAGCAGGATCACAGCGATGATTTTCGCGGGCTTCCCGATGATGATTTTCGCAGGATCGCGGGGGTCTCCAACCTGGCCATCACGCAGGATGGTGACGCCGTTGGTGACGGAATAGATGAAAATCAGAAAAAAAACGAATTTGACAAACAGCTCGAGCTCCATGTGATGCTTCCTTCCATTTCCCGGTTTCGAAGTCAGAGTTTTTCCAGTGTGCGGGCAAAAAGGTCGTAGGCTTCCTGTTCCCATAAGCAGAAACGCACCTCCTCGATCGAGGTCGTGCCCGCCAGCCAGTTTCTGGTGGTTTTCAGCATGATATCCGCACAGCGATCGAGGGGGAAACCAAAAATTCCGGTGCTGATAGCCGGAAATGTCACCGACTTCAGCCCGTTTTCCTCAGCAACCTGCAAAGCAGAACGGGTTGCAGAAGCCAGTTTGGCATCTTCATCACCCTCACCCATTCTCGGGCCGACAGCATGGATGACATAGCGCGCGGGCAGCCGCCCGGCTGTTGTGATCACAGCCGTGCCCACCGGCGTTCCGCCAATCGCATCGCAGGCTTTCTGAATGTCCGGCCCGCCCTTGCTCCTGATGGCACCGGCGACACCCCCGCCGAGAATCAAACGGCTGTTCGCAGCATTGACGATCGCATCGGTATCTTGTGCCGTGATATCGCCCTGCACAAGGACGATTCTGCTGTTGCCGATTTGCTTTTCAATCATTTCAGCCTCCAAATCAATATCCGGCGGCACCACCATCCGGGCTGCGGGAATCAGCAGCGCCGCTGATGATTCCAGACTCATGATCGATGAAAATCCCCATGGCACGCCCCTGGATAGAGCGAAAACGCACCCGGTGGCCCATATTTTCATACAACTTTTGCGTATCGGGTGAAATAGCCCATTTTTCGAAGGAGGTGATATCCGGCAACCACTGATGATGTATACGCCCGGCCTCGATCGCCTGCGCAACATTCATCCCATGATCGATGACATTGAGGATAACCTGCAGCACGGTGTTGATGATCGTCCGGCCGCCGGGCGAGCCGATGGCCAGCACAGGCTTGCCATCACGAGCGACGATCGTCGGGGTCATGCTGGACAGCATGCGCTTGCCCGGCGCGATGGTATTTGGCTCCGTACCGATGCGGCCGCGGCTGTTGGTCAGCCCGGGGATGGCATTGAAATCACCCATTTCATTGTTGAGCAAAAAGCCCAGTCCCTCAGCGACGATTTTCGTCCCGTAGCTCTGCTCCAGAGTGTAGGTCATGGAAACGGCGTTGCCCTGTTTATCGACCACAGAGAAGTGCGTTGTCTCCGTGCTTTCGTAGCGCTGGTTGAAGCGCGCGGAATCGCTCGGCGAGGCACGGAAAAGGTCGATACTGCTGCGCAGCTTTTCGGCATGTTCTTTTGAGAGAAGTTTTTCCACAGGCATATCTGGATTAAAATCTGGATCGCCGAGAAATTGTGCCCGGTCAGCAAAAGCGCGGCGCATCGCTTCGGTGAGCAGGTGCAGATACAGCGCGCTGTTATGGCCGATCGCCGCGAGGTTGTACCCCTCGAGAATATTCAGCATTTCGATCAGCGCCACACCGCCGGAGCTGGGCGGGCACATGGCGTAGATATCATAACCGCGATAGGTTCCGTGCACGGGTTTGCGCTCGATCGCCTCATATTCTGCAAGGTCCTTTTCGGTGATGATGCCGCCGTTCTCACGCATGAACTTTGCCAGCAGATGCGCTGTCTTCCCTTTGTAAAAACCATCGCGGCCGTGCTTGCGGATGCGCGCCAGAGTTTCGGCCAGATCCGGCTGGCGCCACAACTCTCCCGGCTCATACGCCGAACCGTCTTTTTTCAGAAACACCTTCGCGGTCGAGGGATATTTTTCAAAATACGCTTTCATCCATTCGCTTTTGGTGTGCTGGTACACCGCCCAGGACATGGGTATGCCCTTGCGCGCCAGTTTTTCTGCCGGTGCGACCAGCTCTGCCCAGGGCAGACTGCCCAGTTTTTTGTGAGCGGCAAAAAGACCGGCCACTGTCCCGGGCACACCAACGGCGAGCAGGCCATCATGATTGCTGTTGTTGCGAATCCGGCCGTTTTCATCGAGATACATGGTGCGCGTGGCAGCCAGCGGCGCTTTTTCGCGAAAATCAAAAGCGGTCACCCGGCCGTCGGCGCCGTGATAGACGAGAAAACCACCACCGCCGAGATTTCCGGCAGAAGGCCAGGTCACTGCCAGCGCAAAAGCTGTCGCCACAGCCGCGTCCACGGCATTGCCGCCGCGCTGCAAGATATCCCGCCCGGTCTCAGATGCAATCTCTGAAGCGGAAACCACCATGCCGTTACGGGCATAGGCCGGAATGCGTCCGCCGGTGGCCAGCAGCGAAGGAACCACGAGCAGGATGGCACACACAACCGTCAAAAAAAATCGAACTCTATTTTTCATTATCATCACTCCGGTAAAAAATAAGACCTGCACCCGCGCTTCACACAGGCGAGAAGAAAATCAAATTGAGCAAAATACACCCGGCAGCACGGCAAGTCAAGCAAAAAGCTGTTGACTTGAGCGTGTGGTTTTCGTATTGGTAACTTTTTCATGCAGGAAACACAGGGCGTTCGTTTGTGAAGAGGTCGGGCAAAGCAAGAAACGGAAAGCCGGCTGAATGAAATCGCATGCGCTCTGATATCAGAAAAAAAATATCATCCACCACTACTGGTTATCCATTCAACTCAGCACGGTTGCATTTTTTTAAACAAGACTGCGTGACAACAGCACGTGCCTACCCCAGGACCGTCATTCCGGTTTCCCCGCAGGGGAAGACCGGAATCTCCCAGACTCTGGCACCTGCCAGAAAAGATGAGATTCCGGCACTGCGCTTCGCCTGGCCGGAATGATGCATGCCGGTATCTGAGCCGGGCCGGTTTGCTGAGTTAACTGGATAACCGGATCCACCACTCACTATCCGAAGGGAAACCATGCATATCGAATTCGATCATGTCCATTTTCGCTGCGCAGATATGGAAAAAACCGTGGCATTTTACCGTGAGGTCATGGGGGCGGAGTTTTTGGGAGAGGCAGAGCTTGCAGGCAGGAAGGCTGTGCGCCTGCAACTGGGGGGCAAAAATCTGGTCTTTTTCCAGGCAGAGCCTGATCATCCCGGCACGGTCGAGTCAGCAGCAACCCGCCTCGGTGCCTATCACCTCGCCTACTGGGTGGAGGACCACGACGCTGCTGTTTCGTGGTTCAAATCACGCGGGGCCAGCTTTCTGCGCGAGGGCATCATGGCGACGCCGGAGCTGAAAGTCGCTTTTATCGAGGCGCCGGACGGCATGCAGATTGAGCTCATGCAGAAGCTGAAATAGACTGCTCTGCGACAAACTGCTCGCAGACGGAATCGCAGAGGAACAGGCCTTCGCGTGTCAGGCGGATGCATCCGTCCTGCTCGCACAGAAGCGGCTTCGGCCCGTTCATGAGCAGGCGCAGAATATCCCGATACTCCTGTCTGAATTCTGTGCCGAAAAGCTCTGTCCAGCGGGCGAGAGACAGGCCGGTTCGAACGCGCAGCGAGAGAAAAATCATCTCGAGCTTGCGCTTTGCCATATCGACCTCTTCCTCGCCGGTACGGGCGAGCTGGCCCTGTTCGAGATCGCGAATGTAGTGCACATAGTTTTCGACGTTGCGCCACCGCCTTTGGCCATCGAACGAGTGCGCCGAAGCGCCCAGGCCAAGGTAGGCACTGCCATCCCAGTATTTCATATTGTGCCGGCTGTGAAAACCGGGCCGGGCGTAGTTTGACACTTCGTAGTGCGAGTAGCCCTGGCCGGCGAGAAAGTCGATGGTAAAATTGAACATGGTGCGTTCTTTCCACTCGCTCAACGGCCGGGTCTCACCTTTTTGAATCTGAAAAAACAACGGCGTCCCCGGCTCGACGGTCAGGTTGTAGGCTGAGATATGCTCGGTTTCGAGCGCCACCGCCTGCTCGAGAGTGCGCCGCCACACAGAAGGCCGCTGGCCGGGCAGTGCAAACATCAAATCCACGGAAAGATTGCCGATCCCCGCTCGTCTCGCCTGTTCAACCGTGCGGTACACATCCTGCACCGTGTGAATGCGGTCGAGTTTTTTCAGCTCATCTGCATCAAAAGACTGAACCCCCAGGCTGAGGCGATTGATGCCAGCCCGGGCAAAATCAACGAGATGCTGCGCGCTCGTGGTGCCGGGATTGGCTTCCATGCTGATTTCCGCCTGATCGCAGAACGTAAAATTTTCACGCGCAGCCACGATCAGGGTATGCAACTGGTCCGGGGTCAGCAGAGAGGGCGTGCCGCCGCCGAAAAAAAGCGTGCTGAACTGCTGCTGCCGCCAGAATGGCTGTCCGGCACAGAGTTCCATCTCGCGCACCAGGCTGGCGACATAAGCCGGGATAGCCTCATGCCGGTCCGCGACGGTGTAAAAATCGCAGTAACTGCAGCGCTTTTCGCAGAAAGGGATATGGATGTACAACGCCGCTGTCCCATCAGAAACAGCGGAAACTGCAGGCGGGTCGTCCCGGTGTGTTGCCCCCTGTTGTTTATCACCACTAATCACAACTACTCCATAACGAGGGAAGGCGGTGCATTCCGGGCAATCCCGGAACATTGGTTCACGGCATCACCCTGGAATGCATCGCCTCAACCTCAAGCCAAATTATTCTGTGAACGAACGCACCGTCCGGCCATTCAGCGGTAAAACGGGGCGGAAATTATTGTCCAGTATTTCAGCGAAACGTTTGAGCTGTTGAGCAGATGCAGTCACTGGTGTATGCAGCACATACCAATTCACGACTTCAGAACAGGGCGGGGTCGTCAAAGAACCTTTGTAATTGTAATAACTTTTGTTTGCAGGGAACAAGTCTGCCAGCTCGATCAAGTCGCTGGATTTATGCTCTCCTTCAGACTTTGGAAATGAGTCCAGATAGTTCGTAAAGAGAGGGTATTCATCCCCTTCTTCGAAAAAGACACCCAGTACGGCAAAATCATCATCCGAGTGTTTATGCACGAAATGAACTTCCAGTGGGTATTGCTTGCCATCGATTGTGTGCTCACTGGCAGCATGGTAATGGAATTGCAGCAACCGGTAAGTTTTACCATCCAGAACCACGCTGTGGTCACCTGAAACATTGAACTGCACGGTATGTCCGTTATTGACTATGGCCACCTGTGAACTGCCATAACTGAACTCCGGCGCCGCGAGCTGTTGATCTGCTTTCACCTCAGCGACTTTGATATCTATCGGAGACTGCGCCGTGCCACCACAGTCAGAGAAACCGGAACATAAACCAGCCCAGTTCTCCGGCCCATCTTCACCCGGATGATGTGACCAATGCACATCACTGCAGTCATCCCCTTTTCCCTTGACAGCAGCATGGTCGTCCTTCCCCTTGCTGCAGGACATGAACACAATGAACACGACAACGGAAAGCAACATGATTTTTTGATTTTTCATAACTTACCTTGCTCCTTAAATTATTCAAACTACTGGATTTTCTGGTTTACCTTCACCGGGTATCCAGTTAACTCAGCAAACCAGGCCCGGCTCAGATACCGGCATGTGTCATTCCGGCCAAGCGCAGCGCCGTGCCGGAATCTCATCTTTTTCGGGCACGTGCCTGTGTCTGGGAGATTCCGGTCTTCCCCTGCGGGGAAACCGGAATGACCGTTCTGGGGTAGGCACATGCTGTGGTCAGGCGGACTGGTTGAAAGATGCAACCGTGCTGAGTTAAGTGGATAACCAGAGTTTACCTTCGAAGAAGTCTCTTTCTGCTGCTCTATAATAAAAAAGCAGATAGCCCAAACTCTCTCTGGCTATCCACTTCACCCAGCAAGACTGCACTTTTTCAACCAGTCAGGCTGCATACTTAGAATAGAGGGTCTTCCTCAAATCGTGTGGGTTGATTTTCAATATGGGCACCCGGCGGGTCGCCCAGGCTGTACCGCGACATTCATGTCGCGAAGCACGATACTTTACGTTATTCACCATGCCCCATGTGCAGGCTGAGACGCGACATAAATGTCGCGGTACGAGTCGTGCACAGGCTGCATACTTATCTTTAGAGAGCAATCATTCCGGGGGCATTCCGGCATGGCGCTTCCCTTTGGCCGAGATGCCCGATATCGACCTCTGGGTCAGCTCCACTTCGATGAGTTGAGCCCACCCAGGGAAAACATGGGATGTTCAGTTCAGCAGCGTACCCAGACGCTCCCAGCGCACACGGTTATAGATTCTGTACAGGGGTTCGTAGCGGTATTTATTCCATGACCAATAGATCACCAGGGCCTCGCCGACGATATTTGCGCGGGGCACAAAGCCCCAGTGCCGGCTGTCCAGGCTGTTGTCGCGGTTATCTCCCATCATGAAATAATAGTCCGACTCAAAGGTGTAGCTCTGCGTCTCCCGCCCATCGATCCGGATCGTCTCGCCGTTGACTTTCAGATCATGGCCCTCGTAGCGGGAAATGGCGCGCTCATAGGGGAACTTGCGATGTACGCTGATGTAAATATCATCACCTTCGCGGCGGTAGGGTACGTGGCGATCAACGGTTAGAAAGACTTTATCGCCTTTGCGCGGCAGGTAGATTTTGGGGTAGTTCTCCAGAGCCTTGTCCTTGTCTGCAAACCGGCGAATGGTGTACTGCATGCCGTCGTCTCGCGTGATGCGGTACAGTTCGGTATAATGCCCGTCTTCAGGATCGTACATGCTGTCTATTTTCTCCGCCTTGCCTTCCGGCCTGTCATCGACATACACATCGCCGAAACGCACTTCCACAGTCTGCCCCGGTGTCGCGATGCAGCGTTTTACATAGTCGGTTTTCGGGTCTGGTGGAAATTTGAACACGACGATCTCACCATTTTCCGGGTCTTTAAACGCCGGGAAACGCAGGTGCGGCAGGGTAATGCTGGTGAAAGGGATAGCGTCTGGTGTGCGCGCACCGTAGATAAACTTATTGACCAGCAAAAAATCTCCCACCAGCACGGTATTCTTCATCGACCCCGTGGGGACGTGATAGGCCTGCACCACGGTTGAGCGCAGAATCATCACCGCGATGAGAGCGACCAGAATCGATTCGATAAACTCGCGTACCGGCCCCTTACGGCGGTGCTTGGCATCATCCCGGGTTTCGGTTTTCTTGCCCTGATTTTTTTTAGCAGACATGTCAGACTCCAGATTTCGATATTTTTTCACGCGACAGCCCGGTGCCCCATGAGGTGACTTGAACGTATCGATTGCGATCGGGTTCCGCGTCGGTTAATGCAGCAGCCTCCCTATCCGGCGCCAGCGCACTTTGTCGGGCACGTCCATCCATGGAACCCGAGGATCCCAGGACCAATAAACCAGCACCGCCTTGCCGGTAATGTTTTCATCGGGAACAAAGCCCCAGTTGCGGCTGTCGAGGCTGTTATCGCGATTATCTCCGAGCATAAAATAGCTCCCGAACGGCACGCGTACCGGGCCATAATCCGTCCGGCTGGAATCGAGTGCGGTGTTATAGCGGACGACATACGAGCTGCCATCTTTTTTTAAAATCAGATAATAGGCAAAGAGAGCATTTTCCACCGGATCGTATTTTTTACGCAGCAACTGCCGTTCGCCCTCGGGCTCGCCATCGATGAGCACGATGCCGTTGCGGATTTCCACCGTCTGGCCGCCGCGGGCGATGCAACGCTTGATATAGTGCAGCTCCGGTGCTGGCGGATATTTAAACACGACGATCTCTCCATTGCGGGGAGCATGCACCGCCGGCAGACGCAGCCACGGTACAGGGATGTTCGTAAACGGAATGTGATCAGGCGTCCGGGCTCCGTAGATGAATTTATTCACCAGTAGAAAATCACCCGTGAGCAGCGTGTCTTTCATGGAACCCGTCGGGATGCGGTATGCCTGGATGATGAAGGTACGCAGGATCATCGCGGTGAGCACTGCCAGGAGGATGACGATGAGGTGTTCTCTCCACTGCAGACCGCCTGTTTTTTCTTCCTTCTCCTGTCCGGATTGTGCCATATCCGATCGTCAATCCACTTTCAGCAGGGCGAGAAAAGCTTCCTGAGGAATTTCCACCCGGCCAACCTGTTTCATGCGTTTCTTTCCCTCTTTCTGCTTTTCCAGCAACTTTCTCTTGCGGCTGATATCCCCGCCATAGCATTTTGCCGTCACGTTTTTACGCATCGCTCGTACGGTTTCGCGGGCGATCACCTTGGTGCCGATCGCGGCCTGAACAGCGACTTCAAACATCTGCCTGGGGATGACTTCCTTGAGCTTTTCGCAAATCTTCCGCCCCCAGTCGTATGCCTTATCTCTGTGCACGATATGGGACAAGGCATCGACCTTTTCACCGTTGATCAGGATATCCAGCTTGACGAGGTCGCCTTTGCGGAAGCCGATAATTTCATAATCAAATGAAGCATAGCCACGGGAAATACTCTTCAGTTTATCATAGAAATCAAAGATGATCTCAGCAAGGGGGAACTCATAGGTGATATCCGCGCGCGTCGGGTCCAGGTAGGTCGTGTTTTTGTAGATGCCGCGCCGGTCCTGCGCCAGGCCCATGATATTGCCGATGTACTCGTTTGGCACGATGATCTGCGCAGTGATGTACGGCTCTTCGATGTACTCATACTCACCCCGGCCCGGCAGGTCCGAGGGTTTGTCCACCGTGATCACGCTGCCATCTTTTCTGAGAACACGGTACTCAACATTGGGCATGGTGGTGAGCAGGTCGAGATTATATTCGCGCTCCAGCCGCTCCTGGATGATCTCCATGTGCAGCAGCCCCAGAAAGCCGACGCGAAAACCAAAGCCCAGCGCCTCGGAGGTTTCCGGCTCATATACCAGTGAGGCATCGTTGAGACGCAGTTTTTCCAGTGCTGTACGCAGTTCTTCATAATCCTCATTATTGGTCGGGAACAGCCCGGCGAAAACCATGGGTTTCACCTCACGATAGCCGGGCAGTGCTTCAGCAGCGGGTTTGTCGGCTGTGGTGATGGTATCACCCACGCGGGTATCGTGGACGTCTTTCACGCCAGCGATGCAGTAGCCCACCTCGCCGACCGTCAGCCTGTCTTTGGGCTGCTTGTCCAGCTTCAATGTGCCGACCTCACCGACTTCAAATTCGCGGCCGGTGGTGAAAAACCTGATTTTGCTGCGATTGCGTAACTCGCCATCGACGACGCGGATATAGGCAATCGCACCGCGGTAGGGGTCATAGATCGAGTCGAAGATCAAAGCGCGCAGAGGTGCGCCGGGGTCACCTTCCGGAGCAGGAATTCGCTCGACGATGGTCTCGAGAATCTCGCTGATTCCTGTACCGGCTTTGGCGCTGGCGAGCAGAATATCCGATTCATCGCATCCAAGCAGCTCCATGACCTGCGCTTTTGCAGCCGCAACATCAGCACCGGGCAGGTCTATTTTATTCAGTATCGGAATGATGGTCAGATCGTGCTCCAATGCCTGAAAAAGGTTGCTGATGGTCTGCGCTTCCACGCCCTGTGAGGCATCGACGACAAGCAGAGCTCCCTCACAGGCAGCCAGGCTGCGCGAGACTTCATAGGCAAAATCCACGTGGCCGGGCGTGTCGATCAGATTGAGAATATAGTCCTGGCCATTGTCGCCGCGGTACTGCATGGTGATGGCATGGGCCTTGATGGTTATGCCTCGCTCACGCTCCAGGTCCATATCATCGAGAACCTGCTCCATCATATCTTTGCGCGTGACAGTGCCCGTGGCTTCCAGCAGCCGATCTGCCAGAGTGGACTTACCGTGATCGATATGAGCGATGATGCAAAAATTTCTTATGCTGCTTGGGTTCATAAGCTTCGTTCGAATTTATTCGTGCCGTGCTGAGATGATTCGCGATTTAACGGCCAAAACGACCGGACAGCATACTGCTGCAAAAGAACTTTCAATATAGCCATTCCACCGTGATTTAGCAATGAAAAACGAAGCGTGGCCGCGAAGCTTTTCAACATTCACAGCCAGCCGGCGTCATAGACTGTACCACCGCTGTTCTCGGTGGAAGTTGCTTGACAAAGCTGGCATATTTCTCTATACTTGCCGGAATTCCGAACCTGCCCGGCCCGCTCCCGGGTCTTACGCACACACTGCCATGGCTGGTGATCAGCCTGAACACGGAGGGACTTTTATGTGGGAAGTACTCAAAGAATGGATCCCGATCATCGCTGATGACTATATCTGGGGCTGGGGCCCGCAAGCCTTAGGCGGCACCCCGTTGATGGTTATCATTTTGCTCGGAACCGGAATCGCCCTGACTTATTTCACCGGTTTTATTCAAATACGCCGGTTCAGAGAAGCCCTCAGCCTGGTCTTCAAGGGAGCGTTCAAACATGATGACAACAAGGAAAAAGGAGACATCACTCCCTTCCAGGCGCTCATGACCGCTCTCTCTGCCACCGTGGGCAACGGCAATATCGCCGGCGTTGCCAGCGCCATCGCTCTGGGCGGGCCGGGAGCTGCTTTCTGGATGTGGATTACAGCCATCTTCGGCATGGCGACGAAATACGCTGAGGCTGTTCTCGGTGTCAAATATCGCCGTGTCGCCGAAGACGGCAGCATGTCCGGCGGGCCGATGTACTACTGCGAGTACGGCATCGGCGGTTCTTTCGGGCGTTTTCTCGGAATCTTTTTCGCTATCTCCGGTGCCATCGCCGCACTCATCGGCACCGGCAACATGTTCCAGACCAACTCCATGGCCGTCTCTGTCGCCAGCCAGTTGAAAAACGCCAGCCTGATCGGCTCAGAGCATATCGGCCTGACCCAGGGTGTTGTCGGCGCGGTCATTGCCATCCTGGTCGGCATGGTGATCATCGGTGGAGTCAAGCGCATCGCCCAGGTGGCCGAACGCCTGGTACCAACCATGATCATCCTCTATTTCACCTTTGCCATCTTCGTCATCCTGTGGCACATCGCCGATGTGCCGGCAGCAATTC
>DRLW01000034.1 GCA_011375275.1 Bacteroidota bacterium | reverse complement strand
TGCTGAAATGGTACACATGCACATGAGAAATTTCTTCCTGCTCGAGGGTGCGCGCGAGCACGAGTCCATCGCTGAACAGTTTCAGCGACTGAAAAACACCCCACGGCCATAAACTCCCCTCAAAAATCTGGCGCAGGAGTGTCCCCGTGTACCGGAACGGCTGGCTCAGAAAACGTTTGACGTGCTCCTTCGCCCGGCTGAAAAAACCGGTATCTGAGAGAAACAACGTCTCGCTGAACAGGCGCAGCGCTTCGTTCGGCAGCGGCCCGGGATGCCGTCGCAGACGGGAGATCGGTTTCAGGCTCAACCCCTTGTCCTGCAGGGCCAAAATCTCACGGTACACCGCGCTGTCTGAATAGCGCGGCAGGACTTCCCCGAAAACAGCTATGGTCTTCATCAAACGCGTCGCAGTAAAATTGGCAGCTTCTGTTGTTTCCTTTTTATAAACCAAGAGCATAATTTTCCTCTTTTTTGTTTACTGTTACTGTGATGTTTCAGTTTGATGAAAGTTTATCGCTTCATGCCCACGCTGTGGCGAAATCATACACGACACTGCCGCAACGCATCGCCTCACACCGCTCCTGCGCCGCAGCGCACCCGGCGATCTAACGAAGCGCCGCCATTTCCTCAACCCCGAACAACTCCTCAGCCGGATTGACTCCCTGCACGAAATACTGATACCACAGATTCACCGTCATGATCCGGGCGAGGATTTCGACCACCGGCTGGTTGTCGCGCGTGTAGTACACATACAACTTGCGCACCGCGTGGCGGTTGATCAGCTCATCCGGCAGCTTATCGAACAGCGTGCGCCGGAACCAGCTTCTGACCACCGGATGGCTTTGTACCTGGCGATTGAAATCAAACAAAGGTCTGTGTTGAATCGGCGTATCGCTGTCCTCATTCTGGCGGAACCAGCCAAAGAGCTGGTGCAACCACCTGGCACCGAGCCAGCCGTACTCCTTCACCCGCGAGACGTTTAAAGTGAGCATGTTGCGCTCCCAGGGGATATCCGCCAGCGCAGGGTTGAGTTCAGTGATGATCTGCCGCCAGAGTATCTGTTCAGCAGTCAGCCAATGCTCGGGCAGATTGGCCACGGTTTCGGTGTAACGAAAATTATTGTACGGATTGGATACGCGCACATAATGGCGCAGCAACTCGGTTTGCCGGGCTGCCAGAGCGCGCTGCTTGAATTTCATCCCCGTGCGCGACAGCAGCTCTGCCGGAGAAAATGCGCTGAAATCCCACTGCGAAACGATCTCCTGTAAACGGTCGTCGGGCGTCTGCAGGCCGTTGTACACCTCGCTGCGGAACAGGGGCCCGGCCGGCAGCCAGGGGTCCTCATCGCGGATAACCGCCGGAAAGAGCTTCTCCGCCAGCCAGAGGCGCTGCTGCGCGTTCCATTTACGCCGCATCCAGATTTTGAGTTCCGGCAGGGTAAAAGGGTTCGCGATCAGCGGCGTGCCTTCGAGCAGGTGCATGGGCTTTTCGCGCAGAAGCGGCAAAGCGGCCAGCAGATGATTGTGCAGACCGTTGAGCAGACCATCCCCAAGCCAGACAGCCCGGCTGAAGTTATCGATATACCCCTCGGCGCTGATTGCGCCAAAACCATGTCTGGCACTGAGGGCAGCGGCTACCTGTCCTGCGATCTCTGCTTCTGCGCTGCCCGGCTCAGCCACGGTCAGGGTTTCAGGATCATAGCCCAGACGCTGCATGCCCACAGCCAGCAGGCGCGAAGAAAGCCCGCCCGAGAGCAGCACGCCGGCCCGCTCCTGATCGGCAACGACTTTGATGCCGGTGATCGCTGAATTGCGCAAGCGGTTCATCGCCTCTTTTTTATCCACGATGCGGCCGTAGGCCTCACCTTCGTCAAGGTGGTGCACTGCGATGCCCTGGTCGGAGATTTCCAGAAAATGCCCGGCAGGCATCTGTTCGATGCCGCGAAAAAAGGTGCTGTCGTCAAAGACATAACCAAAACCGATAAAATCCCGGATCGCCTGGGCATTGATCTCCGGCGTGCGGTCAAGACCGGCGAGCAGGAGCTTGACCTCGCTGCCCCAGAAAAAACGGTCGTTATCACGACTGAAGTACAATGGCCGAAAGCCGTTGCGGTCTGTCGCGAGGAAAGCCTTTTTTTCAACAAAATCCCAAACGCCGAGCCGGAAAGCGCCATCCAGCTCCTGCAGCAGCACCGGCCCGCGATGCTCAAAAGCCCGGCACAACACCTCGGGGATGGACATCTCCCGCGCCTGGTCCAGCGGAATGCGCGAGGCCGCGGCGATGGAGGCGAGATTGATGATCTCGCCCTCGAAAAACAGCACCATGCGGTCATCCTGGAAATGCAGCACAGTGTGCTGCTGTTGAAATCGCTCCGGCAGCATGGCCATACCGACCCAGCCATCGGCATAGAGCTGCATCGAACGCGCCAAAGTCTGGCCATGAACGCGTGCCATGGTTTTCAGCACTTTGCGAGGAGATCGCCGCGCGGGGCGAGCATAATCGACAACTCCGAAAAAAGCGCTCACGGGGACTCTCCTGCTTTAGTTGCGGTTTGCATGCGATTTCAACCCGGCACTATCACAAACCCCGTGCCAGGTGTTTTTTTTAAAAAAATAACGAAACAACTGATTGTTTTTAAAAATTTTAGATAAACCTACGCAGTATTTGTATATAAATAAATTCTGACTGCTACGGACACAATGTTTCACCCTCCCACACCACATTGAACATCGATGTTCGATCGTTTACCCCGTTCGTAGTGCACGCTTTAGCGTGCCCGAGAGTATCCATCCGATGACTTCAACCATCTCCTTTTCCCGGCCCGAATAAGGCTCTGGCTCAGGCACCGCCTGGGGAGAGATGTAGCCGAAGTGGCAACACTTCGGGAGCACCAAGCGCCGGAACTCTTGCGAGTTCCGCTACACGTGCCCGGA
>DRLW01000033.1 GCA_011375275.1 Bacteroidota bacterium | reverse complement strand
GGTCACCACTTCCACAGGCCGCTGGATAATATACGGGCGGTCGTCTGATGGGTCAAGATAATTGTGACATCCTGCGGAAGAGACGTTCGTAGTGCACGATTTATCGTGCCCGGAAGTCGCTAATTTCACCAGGGTGGAACGGAATAGATGCAAGCTTTCGGCACAGGCGGCATCTCGCTGCGCTTGTGTACAGCCGCGGGAGCGGCAAGCGTAGCGTCACACCGCCGGAGCGGTGTGACGAGAAGAGGGCGTTCGTAGTGCACGCTTCAGCGTGCCCGGAAGTCGCTATTCTCACCAGGGTGGAACGGAATAGATGCAAGCTTTCGGCACAGACGGCATCTCGCTGCGCTTGTGCACAGCCGCGGGAGCGGCAAGCGTAGCGTCACACCGCCGGAGCGGTGTGACGAGAAGATGAATTGAAAAAAGACGGGTCTTTCTCTATATTTGGCCAGCGTTGATTTCTTGTTGTATCTTGAGATTGAATTTCTTATGATCTATGCTTTGCTAACCAGGGCCTGGCGATGGAAAGAGAGTGGAAACCTGCATGAGTACAGAAAACCATCCATACAAAGAATATGGTGAGATCAAGGCAGATCATGAGCGTTATGCATTGACATTAGAGCGAATGCCCGGGCGGCTCGCAGGTAAAGTCCTCGATTTGGGCGTTGAAAACCCGTTCACACCCCTTCTTAAACAGAGTTACCCCGAGTTGCAAATAACCAACACCTCGCCGAACATCGACTTCGATACCATGGCCCTACCTTACCCGGATCAGAGCTTTGATTATGTTTTTTCCTTCGAGGTCATCGAGCATTTGATCAATCCATTATGGAATATGCAGGAATGCAGGCGCGTACTGCGCGATGACGGCAAGATTATTTTGACGACCCCGAAAGGCGTTTTCCCGAGTTTTATGTGGATGGACACCCATTTCCATGAAATCGATCGGGGGCGGTTGCAGTTTTTGTTCAGCAGGGCCGGATTGAAAGTCATCAAGCTGGAAGAATTCAACAAAAAGCCATCATACTGGCTTAAAATGGGCTTACTCCGGCCGGTGCTGCGCATCGTATTCGGCGGATGGTTTTACGCAGAGATCGAAAAAGAACAGGATTGAGGAGTAGGGCTCATGGAGCTACGCTGGCAGGTCAAGAAAATAGTACGCCGGTTGGGGTATGATATCGTGCCCTATCACCCGCTGAACTATCCTGATATCAGGCGGCGCTGGATGTTACTGCAACACTATTCCATCGATACGATCCTGGACGTCGGAGCAAACCAGGGGCAGTATGCAGAGACAATGCGGAAAGCCGGTTTTAAAGGGAAGATTATTTCATTTGAGCCGCTATCAGCCGCGTACGAAATCCTGGCCGGGAAAGCCGGTAAAGACCCGAAGTGGAGCACCGTCCAGACAGCACTCGGAGAAGTAGCCGGTCGGAAGACTCTGAACATCGCGAAGAAGCCTCAGGCGAGTTCTATCAGGAAAATGAATCCTGCTTTGATGAATTCCTCGGATGATATGGAGTTCACAGGCCGGGAAGAGATTGACATTCAAACTCTGGACAGTTTATTCGATACGTACGCCGGTCCGAATGAGAACGTATATTTAAAAATCGACACCCAGGGCTATGAAAGAAATGTCATCGAGGGCGCGCGTCATTCTCTGTCCCGGATTATGGGAATGCAGGTAGAGCTTTCTCTGGTCGAACTCTACGATGGGGAAGTGGTATTTGACGAGATGATCGGTTATATCAAGAAACAAGGGTACACATTGATGTCTCTTGAGCCGGGTTATTTTGATAAACAAACAGGGCGGTTGCTGCAGGTAGATGCGATCTTTTTTCGGGAAGACTCATGAAGCTGAAAACCATTTTTAAAAAAATAAAATACCTGAGACGTATCGTTGCCATGCAGCCGGACATCGAGCAGATGTCGTATATGCAGCATTATGATTTTCTGCAAAAGCATTTGTATAATAATCCCAAATATCAGGATGACCGCAAGCTGAATAAGTACGAGTTTCAGGTTTTTTCACAATCGGGCGAGGATGGCATTATCCGTGAAATATTCGAACGTATCGGAGTGACGAACCGTACTTTCGTTGAGTTCGGTGTGGGGAATGGTTTGCAGAATAATACGGTGAATTTACTTTCACAACGATGGCGTGGATTCTGGATTGACGGCAGCAAGGACTATGTTGAGTTTATACAAAATAAATTCAAGACTTTTATCGATGCCGGTGAGCTCCGGTTGTTTCATGAAAGAATAACTGCTGAGGGCATAGAAGCAATATTTGACTCTATCGGCGTGCCGGATGAGTTTGATTTGTTATCGATCGATATCGATGGAAATGACTACTGGGTATGGAAAGCGATTGAGAAGTACAGCCCGCGGGTTGTTGTTATCGAATATAATTCAGCATTTCCTCCTCCTGTGAAGTGGGTCATAAAATATCGTCCGGAATATGTCTGGGATGGTACGCAATACTTTGGTGCGAGTCTTAAATCGATGGAAGCTCTTGGGGAGGAAAAAGGCTATAAACTCGTGGGATCAACTTTTAGTGGAATCAATGCATTTTTTGTACGGGAAGACCTGGTAGCTGATAAGTTTCTTGAGCCGTTTACGGCAGAAAATCATTATGAGTCTCCAAAGTATTTTGTTCCCAAAATTTATGGTCACCCCAAGAACGTCGGCCCTTTTTTGCAAATTTAATTTGAAGATTTTATTCGGTGCAGCAGAAGTATCTGCCACTATTCAGCGGAACAGGATAGCGGTCGGGTTTTCCACTGAACTCAACACGGCTGCACTTCATGAAACAGTCAGCCCGGGCCAGAACGTTTCCGAAAAGATGAGATTCCAGCACTGCGTTTAGCCTGGCCGGGATAACAAGTATCTGGATCAGGGCTGATTCGCTGAGTGAACAGGGCACCTTTGGGATGACGGCTCTTTGTCGTCGCTTTTTATAAGAGCTATGTCCCGGCTATATTGATTGTTGACAAATCGCTGTAACAAAATTTGAGTTTATAAATTTTTACAGGTAAATACAGACGAATAAAAGCATGACAAAAGTAACTAAAGCACTGATCATCGCCGCAGGCCGCGGGATGCGAATGAATGAACATACCGAAGAGATACCGAAGTGTTTAATTCGATTTGGCGAGACGACTATTATCGGAGCGATACTCGACTCGTTGCAGCGTGTCGGAATAAAAGAAGTTGTTATTGTCACCGGTTATAAAGAAAATCTTTTGCGAAGTACACTGGGAAAGGGTGATGATTTTGGTCTGCAGATCACATATGTGTTGAATAAAGACTGGCACAAAAAAAATGGCGTGTCGGTTCTGGCTGCCCGCGACAGCTTTGCCTCAGATGAACCCTTTCTGCTGATGATGAGCGATCATCTGTTTTCTGACAGTATGCTCACAGAACTGCTCGATGCACGTCTGCACTCAGGTGAAGTGCTGCTGGCTGTCGATCAGAATCACGACAAAATATTTGACATCGATGACGCGATGAAGGTCGTTGTCGAAGGTGATGTCATCCGCAATATAGGCAAAGAGCTGAAAAGTTATAACGGCATCGACTGCGGTCTGTTCAAATGTACCCCGGCGCTTTTTGATGCACTCGAGCAGTCTCTGGTTGAGGGCGACTGCTCTCTTTCAGACGGCTGCCTGATGCTTATCCGTGAAGAAAAGTTTCGCGCGCTGGTGCTGAAAAAAGCGCACTGGATCGATATCGATACACCGCAGGCTTTTGAATATGCCCATAAAGCGTTTAATCTGAAAAAAACATAATCGGTCGCGATGCAGTTCGTACCGCGACATTCATGTCGCGTGGTACGGTCACCTATACATTAAACCCGGGGCAAAACCCGACCCGTGGGGACGACCGGCGGGTCGCCCCTACACCCGTGCGTCTCATAAATAAACCCGGGCGAGAACCCCAATCCATCGGCCCCACCATGGCCGGATTTAAATCCGCGATCTCAAAACGGATAAACAAATATCGATGGGTTCAAATTTTCCGTGGGGGTTCAAAATTTTGAACCCCTACAACGCGGATGACAAAATAAATATCAAAAAAAATATCCCCACATCCATTTGCGCCATCGCACGTGATGTAAAACCGGCGTTACAAAATGGTTTCGCCACAACACCGATATTTATCCCGTTCCCGTCTGGCAACGCAATTCATTGTTGATGATCACAGGCACGAAACCCGCAGGAGTGACCGGCGGTCGCCGCAACTACACGTGTAGATTTTGGGGTCACCATACATTTAAAAGC
>DRLW01000032.1 GCA_011375275.1 Bacteroidota bacterium | reverse complement strand
CGGTGTGAACGATGAAAAAACGACTCCTGATCCGGCTGGTCCCCCTCGCCGGCCTTTTGCTCGCCACCCTGGTTCTGAGCGCCTGTGCAGGCAGTCAGAACCAACGCCAGCAGGAGGATGCCGATGAGTACGTCTGGCCCCTTCCTCCTGAACAACCCCGTATCCGCTTTGTCAGAAGCATCCACTCCGAGCTCGATGTCGGGCAGGAAAAAAGCCTCGCCAGAAAAATCTCCGAGAAAATTTTTGGCCGCAGTGCGCTCCGCGCGCTGCGCAAGCCCCTTGCTGTGCATGTCGATAGTCGCGGCCGGATTCTCGTGGTCGATACCGGCTGGCACAAGGTGTTGATGTTTGATTTTGCTGCGAAACGAATGGACATCCTCGGCAAAAAGGGCAGCGGCCGCCTGCTCAACCCTATCGGGGTCACCACAGATGCTCAGGACCGGATCTTTGTCACGGATGCCGGCGGCGGGCGGATCATGGTCTATTCACCCGAGGGCAAGTTTCTGCGCGCTTTTGGCGGCAAATCCGTGCTGCTGCGTCCCGCAGGTATTGTGGTCAACACCGAGCTGCAGCGGGTTTACGTCGTCGATACCTGGGCCCATCAGATCAAAGTTTTCGACAGCACAAACGGCACTTTTCTCTTCGCGATTGGCCGCAATGAGCCCGAACCGCAGGGGGATGCCGCTGCTGCCAGCGGCGGCGCTCTGGATCAGATATGGAACCGGGGCAGCGAACCCGGCGAGTTTCGCTTCCCGACTTTCATCGCCCTGGATGAAAACGGCACGCTCTATGTCGTCGATACCCTCAACTTCAGGGTGCAGATGTTTACGGCAGATGGGAAATTCATCGCCACTTTTGGAGAGGTGGGCAATATGCCCGGCAACATGTACCGGCCGAAGGGAATCAGCCTGGACA
Source organism: Bacteroidota bacterium (assembly GCA_011375275.1). GTDB lineage: Bacteria > Zhuqueibacterota > Zhuqueibacteria > Zhuqueibacterales > Geothermadaptataceae > Geothermadaptatus. The sequence goes on along the minus strand of DRLW01000032.1, from coordinate 4,425 downwards.
GTGATGGTCACATTTACGTCGCCGATGCTGCGTTCAGTAATATCCAGATTTTCAACAAAGACGGACGACTCCTGCTCAATTTCGGCACTTTCGGCTCCGGCACAGCGGATATGCGGCTGCCTGCCGACTTGTATATCACCAAAGACGACCAGATCTATGTCGTGGATCAATTCAATCACAGGATTCAGGTTTTTCAGTACCTGGGAGGCCAACAGCCGGGTGAGCAAAAGCCTGTAACCGTAAAATGAAGGAGGTGAGTGTTATGAAGAAGAGACTTCTTCCCGGCCTCATCGTCACAACCCTGCTGCCTGTTCTGGTGGTCGTCGGGATTCTGTATGCCCGTGGCATCACCGGCAACAAGGTGGCAGACACACCACACAATCTGCGCAAAGCGACAACAGATGGCATGCCGCTCGCGGATATGGGTGAAATCTGTGTCTATTGCCACACGCCGCACAACAACAACACCAACATCGAGGCACCGTTATGGAACAGGGCAACGCCGGCCGGACCTTACACCATGTATGACAGCCCGACCCTGGACATGACGATCAGCGCCAGCCCGCAGGGGGTATCCCTCGCTTGTCTCTCGTGCCATGACAACACGATCGCTCTCGATCAGGTTGTCAACATTCCCACGAACAAGTTCGGGAGTTATGTACCGGGCGGGGCCACAATCGAAAGCTGCGCCCAGGGCTGCCACGTTGGTACAGCTTCGGGAGCCGATGGAATCAACTTCGAGGGGACGGTCGTAGGGACGGATCTCAGCAATGACCATCCGATTTCGATCACCTACGACCCGACGCAGGATCCCAATTTCCATCCGGCATCCGGTGGCAAAGTCGGTGTTCTGCCGCTGTACGGGCCGAGTGCTGACCGCGTTGAATGTGCCTCGTGCCACAATCCGCATGACAACACCAACCGTCCGTTCCTGCGGATTTCGAACGATAACAGCGCATTGTGCCTGACGTGCCATGATATTTAATGCGCACGGATCGCAGCGTAACCGCAACCTGGTCTCTTACAGGATGTTGCCGGCTGTAGCATGAAGCCGATGCTGGAGGAAAGTGCAGTAGCGGAGCGGGCGGCCCCGGCTGTCCGCTTCGCTACACATTGTTTTCATTTTACAATTCACATCATCACAACGCAGGAAAAGATTTTTCTCAACATCCCGGCGAGAAAATTCAAACTGAAAAATCAGCACCCGGACGAAAGACAGGCCATTGCACGACCCTCGTTCCACTACCCGGCACTGGCCGGACAACCGATGGGAAGGGACAAATGATGAAGACGCAACCTCAACTCCGCTGCAGAACAGTCGCCGCCCTGCTCGGCGTTTTGCTCATACTGTCAGCCACAGCCAGGGCGGGAGATAAAGCTGTTGCCAGTGTCAACGGCGTGGTCATCACCGAAACCATGTTGAATGCAGCCGTCAGCCAAAAGCTGCCCATGACTTCTTTCCACGGTTCCATCCCGCAGGAACGGCTGGCACAGATACGCAGCGAGATGCTGCAAAAGCTGATCGACAATGAACTGCTGGCGCAGGAAGCCCGCCGCCGCGGCATCACGGTAACCAGGAAACAGATCGATGAACAGATCGCGCTGATGAAACGCTCTTACGCATCCTCGGCAGCCTTCAAGCGTGCACTGCAGAAAAGCGGCCTGGACATGAAAAAACTGCGCCGGGAAGTAGCGAAAAGCCTGCGCATTTCTGAACTGGAAAAACTGGAAATCCAGGACAAAGTTAGTGTGAGCGAGGCAGATATGCGCGCTTATTTTGCGTCAAACAGGGAGAAGTTCACCATGCCGGCGCAGTATCGGGTACGGCACATTCTCGTGTCTGTGGACCCCGGTGCTGGCGGCAAAGGCTGGCTCGCCGGCCTCGAGAAAGCACGAGCACTGCGCGCTGAAATCCATTCTCTGGCCGATTTTATCCGCATCGCAAAAGCCAGCTCCAGCGATACCACGAGCAGCGCTAAGGGCGGGGATCTCGGCTGGTTTCATCAGGGGCAGTTGCTCGAAGAGCTGGAAAATGTCGTGCGCAACATGGAGCCTGGCGAAATCAGCGCTCCGGTACGCACGATTTATGGTTTCCATATTCTCCGGCTGGAGGCGCAAAAGCCGGCAAAAAAACTGAGCTATTCTGAAATCAACAAGGAATCATTGCGTAAGCGTCTCGAGAAAAAATTCAAACGCGAGCGGCGGGAAAAGTTTCTGCAGAAATTACGTGCCGGAGCGGATATCAAAATCCATCTGTCCTGACGATGAGGCTCAGGGATGACAACCGAGGGCGACAAGCTCGTTCGGCCGGGATACATGAGCGGTATGCTGCTCATCTCGCTACTGCTCGTTCTCTGGCTCACGGGGTGCAGCAGAAACACGCGTCACGAGCTGCTGACATTTTTTTTTGACGGCGTTCCTCCCCTTGATGCCGGCAAGAACAGCAGCGTAACCGTGGATTCCAGTGCCGGCATGGTCTCCCTTGCAGCCGACACAGCCAGCCAGGCCGTGCCGGTATGGTTTTTCCATCCCAGCAAAAAAGAAGGGCAGAAAGAGTGTGCGACCTGCCACGATCAGAGACAATCTTTCCGGCTTTTTTCAGACAACGAGTCTCTGTGTATCTCCTGCCATGAGCAGGGGCAGCAGAGCGATGGAGCGCACTCCCCAGCCGAGGACGGCGACTGCACAGCCTGCCATGACCCACACGGCACACGCAACCGGTATCTGCTCGACGCAACCGGTCTCGAGCTGTGCGGGCAATGTCATGATGCCGAAGACATCCGACCGCCCGAGGCCAAAAGTGTACACCAGCCCCTGGCGGATGGCACGTGTCAGTCCTGCCACGATCCCCATGATTCTGCCAACGAAAACCTGCTGCTCGCCACACCTGAGGAGCTCTGCAGCCAGTGCCACAAGGCCGGGGAATTCTATCCGGAACAGGCGGTTTCCGTGCATTCCCCGGTTGAGGACGGGGAATGTATGGAGTGCCATTCAGCACATACAGCGGCAAACGAAAAACTGCTCGTTGCCATGCCCGGAGCGCTGTGCTTTCAGTGTCATGATGAAGAAGAGTTCGAGCCGGAAGAGGCTGAGGCGATCCATTCGCCGGTCGAAGATGGCGAGTGCCTGGAGTGCCACGGAGCCCATGCGGGCAGACAGGAGAGCCTGATCAAAGGACCGCCAGCGCAAACGTGCTTTTCCTGTCACGACCAGGAGGAGATTCAACCCGCGGATGAAACGGTGACTCTGCACTCCCCGGTGGAAGATGACGATTGCGTCGCCTGCCATGATCCGCACAATTCGCAGCATGAATATCTTCTCACTGAGAAGCAGCCGGCACTGTGCTTCACCTGTCACGACGAAGACCTGCTCGAGGACGACACCCATGCGGACCAGGCACAGGAAACGTGCTCGTCCTGCCACAACCCGCATTTTTCTGCGCAAGAATACCTGATGAGGCAGTGAGGCCATGCAGAAAGGTATCGGTGCACAATCCCGTCGCGTCTTTGCAGCAAGCCTGCTCATGCTGCTGCCCGGCATGTTGCCGGCGCAGGAGCTCTCCATGTTCAGGCTGTTCCCGTGGCATGGATCATTGCGCTTCCGGTATCAAAATGAGCAGCGCCTGGCAACCCAGTTTGCCAAAGAACGCAGCTATCGTGAGACTCTGAAACTCAACAACCGCGGCTACGTGATCAGCCCGCGCCTGCTGCTGTTCACCTGGAACGGAGACTTCGGGCTGTATCAGGAGAAATATGATATCCCCCTGGTGCGCACACGGCTAGCGCGCACGCGCTTTCTCAGCCAGTCCCTCAACCTCTCCTTTTTCAGGCAGAGCAGCCGCCCCTTCCAGATCATCTACGACCGCAACATCAATACCCTCAAACTGGATTACGGCGGCCGCACGGACTACGAAGTCACGACTCTGCAGGCAACCCTCGACCTGCTCTCCAGCTCGCTCGTTTCGCGCCTGCACGCATCGCGCCGGCAGATCGATGAAAACTGGAGCCGGGAATCCTTTATCAGCGTGCGCAATCAGGTCCGTCACTATCTCACCTACTCGGGGACACGCAGTACCGACAACAGCTCTCTGAGAATCAACTACCGCTTCTTCCGCAACGCGAACAGAATCGACGATGCGTTGACGTACAGCACCCATACGGGCACGGTTCGCCACATGCGAACTTTCGGCAAAGAGCAGCAGCATGAATGGGCCAATGAAATCGACATGTACTTGCAGAACGGCAGTGGCGCCTACAGCAGCATCAAAGGGCGGCAAATCGTCACGCTGCAGCACAGCCCGTCGCTCAAGAGCATGTACCGTTACACCCTCAGCCTGCGCAACAGCCTGCTCCAGACCACGCTGCAGAACTCCGGCTCTGTCTCGCTGACCCACAAGCTGTATTCCAGCCTGGTCACCACTCTGGG
>DRLW01000031.1 GCA_011375275.1 Bacteroidota bacterium | reverse complement strand
GTTGACGATATAATTCCGGGTGTGATCCGCGGTGTAGGGGCGACCGTCGGTGTTGGGGCGACCCGCCGGTCGCCCCTACGGGTTGCCTGTCTGTTATCTGGAACCGGCGGATTTTGGCTTTTGGCCCCGGTGCATTTGTGGGAAAACCATGCCGCGCGACATGAATGTCGCATCTCAGTCTTCCGCCCTGAAAAACATCCTGAACAATGAGAAGTATCGTACAGCGCGACATGAATGTCGCGGTACATCCCGGACAACACGTATCGCGACCCGCCGGTTGCACCAACGTAAAATCAACCGACTCGATTTGAAGAAGAGCCAAAATTTCTTTCGCGAGCAGGAATTTCTCCTGTGTCAGAATTGTCTTGACACTGTGACAGCAGGCATTTACAATGCTATTTTTCTAAAAGCCCTGTCTCAAATTTGCGCCTGATTGACTGGCGTCATTATCAGGTTGGGGTAATTCCAGAATCTTTCTTCATGTCAAGGAGCTAGCTATGGCCAATGCAATCGAAGCTGAAGTGAAGAAGTTCATGCAGGATGTCGAGGAACGGAATCCGGGTGAAACGGAATTTCACCAGGCGGTCTATGAGGTCGCCAAATCGATCATGCCTTTTGTGGAGGACAACCGCAAGTACAAGGATGCCAAAATTCTCCAGCGGATGACCGAGCCGGACCGGATCATCATCTTCCGGGTAAACTGGGTGGATGACCACGGGAATATTCGCGTTAACCGCGGCTACCGCGTGCAGTTCAACAATGCGATCGGGCCGTACAAAGGCGGGATTCGCTATCACCCGACGGTGAGTTTGAGCATCCTGAAGTTTCTCGGATTTGAGCAGGTTTTCAAAAACAGCCTGACGACTCTGCCCATGGGTGGTGCCAAAGGCGGGGCGAACTTCGATCCAAAGGGCAAGTCGGATATGGAGGTGATGCGTTTCTGTCAGGCGTTCATGACCGAGCTGTTCCGGCATATCGGCAAGGACTGTGATGTCCCTGCCGGTGATATCGGCGTAGGCGCGCGCGAGATCAGCTATCTCTTCGGCCAGTACAAGCGTATCGCCAATGAGTTCACCGGCGTGCTCACCGGCAAGGGGCTGGCCTTTGGCGGCAGCCTGATCCGCACCGAAGCAACCGGCTATGGCTGCGTCTATTTTGCTGAAGAAATGCTCAACAGCCGAGGCGATTCTCTCAAGGGGAAGGTTTGTGTGGTCTCGGGTTCGGGTAATGTGGCGCAGTATGCGGTGGAAAAAGCTCTCGACCTGGGCGCGAAAGTGATTACCCTGTCGGACTCCTCCGGCTTCATCTATGACCCCGAGGGTATTGACAGAGAAAAGCTCGAGTATGTGAAAGAGCTGAAAAACGTCCGCCGGGGGCGCATCCGGGAGTATGCGGAACATTTTGGCTGTGAATATCACGAAGGCCAGCGACCGTGGCATGTTCCCTGTCAGGTTGCTTTGCCCTGTGCCACGCAGAACGAGATCGAGGGCAGTGATGCCAAGGCCCTGCTCGATAATGGCTGCTTTGTCGTTTCCGAAGGAGCGAACATGCCGACGACGATCGAGGGAATGGATCTGTTCCTGAAAAATAAGATTCTCTATGGCCCGGGTAAAGCAGCCAATGCCGGTGGTGTTGCTGTTTCCGGCCTGGAGATGACCCAGAACAGCATGCGGCTGTCGTGGACGCGTGAAGAGCTGGATAACAAATTGCGCGATATCATGAAAAAAATCCATAAGAAGTGTGTGACGTATGGCAATAAAGGCGATTTCGTCAACTATGTTGACGGCGCCAACGTCGCTGGCTTCATCAAGGTTGCGGATGCCATGCTGGCTTATGGCGTGGTCTGAAGCGCAGTAAGCGAATCGTTGCGAAAATGCCCGGGCGTGATCAGCTCCCGGGCTTTTTTTTGCCGTGATCGCTGCAGCGCCTGTCTCGTCAGCTCCCCCTCCGCGTCACCGGCGGCGGAGAACTCCGGAGTTGCCTCTCCGGCCGGGCGTGTACGTAACTTTAAGTTGTGAATAAAGTTGGGGTAATAGCTTTTTTATTAAAAACTTCTGCATTGCCTGTGCTGTGCGTGTACTGTATGCCGACATGAGTGTAAGACTCTGGCTGTGTCATGTACGCTCCTACTGAGCAAAAAGAGATGACCGGCTCCTCTGCCCCGGGGAACAGAGCGAGTATTTTCTGTCACTCTTTTGCCTGCCTCTTATAAAAATAATATCATCGCATGGAAGCATATTTTTGCCCAAGGATGGCTACTGTACAGGACACCGGGCTCACCAGTTAGGGGAGTATCCGGGGGAATCACGGACCCGTTTGTTTAAATAGGTAGCCATGAAAAAATCAATAACGACCTTTGTTTCACTCACCGGGCGTTTGTGTCTGACTGCCTTGGTCCTTTGGGCGAAGCCTTTTGCACAACTCTCCGCTCAGACACCGATCGTTGAGAATGTGCAACAACTCGGTTTTATCGACCTTTCCTATCGCAGCCCGGCAGACCGTTCTGTGGCAGGCGTCTGGGGTTTTACGCAGGATGATCGCGAGTATGCCCTTGTGCCGATAACTGATGCGGGCATTTCGATCGTCGAAGTGACAGACCCGTCGAATCCGGTCGAGGTCTCCTTTGTGCCCATGCCTGCAGGAACTGACAGGCTCTACTATGCACAGTACAGCAAGGGATATATTTACGCGATCATGCGTCCGGGCCCGTTGCAGATTATCAACGCAAAAGACCCTGCCAATGCTTTTACAGAAACCCTGTACCAGCCTAATTTTTCCAGCGTTTACGGCATTTTTATCGCCGACACCCTTTTGCATCTCAGCGATGTCGATGGCGCACCCTCGGGTATAAAAAACTTCTTTCTGGATATTTCCGATCCGGTCAATCCCGTTGAGGTGAGCTCATTTCCCGGCGCATATCATCACTCATATATTCGCGGCAATACCCTGTACGGCTGGTATTTTGGCGGGGGGTGTGATATCGTCGATATCTCGGATTTTAAAAATGTTTTTATCAAAGAAACCATCACCGTTGGCACGAAAGCGCACGGCGGCTGGCTCAATGATGCCGGTACAGTGCTCATTTCGGATCAGGAGTTTCCCGGGGGGCACCTGAAACTGTGGGATGTTTCCGGCCCCGGCCCGACGACGCTGATCTCTGAGTTCGCCACACCCACGAATTACGAAGGGGAAACCTCTATTCACCGCTCTTTCTGGTACGGTGATCTCATCTACATGTCCTACTGGCGTGATGGTTTTCGTGTGGCTGATGCCAGCAATCCGGACAGCGTCGTGCAGGTGGGAGTTTTCGATAATGATAATCCCAATTCTGACGGACTCCTGCGCGGGGGCTGGCAGGCGTTCCCTTATCTGCCCTCACGTAATGTGCTCTATACGGACCGTAAGCGCGGTTTATACGTGCTCGACTACCTCGGCGACGGCCCGGGCCTGCGCCATGATCCTCCGGATGTGCACTACGATGCCAACCAGCCTTTGACCGCGACGTTTGAAGTCATCAACGGCCCCTCGGTCGATGTTGCCAGCTCGGCCGTGTACTGGCGCACCAGCAAAAGCGCTCCCTGGCAGCAGGAAGCGATCGTAGCGACAGGAACGGCAAACGTCTATGAGTTTACTATCACCCCGCCGGCAGATGCACAGCAGATTTACTACTATATCAAAGCCATGGGCACGAACGGCCAGTTTACGCGCGCGCCCGGACTGGCGCCATACATCGACTGGTACGAAGTCCCGGTGACGAACAGCTCCCCGCCTGTGGCTGCGCCGGCTAACCTCGTTGCGACTGCCTCGGGAGATACGCTGGTCGATCTTTCCTGGACTGACCAGTCTGATAACGAGGACGGTTTTGTCATCGAGCGCAAAGTGCAGGGAGATTCCGCGTTTGCCGTCGTGGACAGCACGGCTGCAAACAGCACAACTTTTGCCGATATGACAGTGTCTTCGAACACGACCTATGTTTATCGTGTTTATGCCTACAATGCTGATCTCAATTCCGCTTATTCCAACGAGGCGACGGCGACCACTGCGCCCGGTGCAAATGACCCACCGGCTGCCCCGGCTAACCTCAGCGCCAGCGCAGCCGGAGAGACTACGATCGATCTGAGCTGGCTTGACCAGTCGAGCAATGAAACCGGTTTTCGTATCGAACGCAGGCTGGCGAATACCAGCTTTGCACAAATAGCGACCGTCGCTGCGAACACCACGGCATACTCCGATACCGGCTTGGCAACATCAACGGCATATACGTACCGGGTTTTCGCGTATAATGCTGCCGGTGATTCACCGGCAAGCAACGAAGCCAGCGCCACTACCGGTGTTGCGAATACGCCACCGACAGCGGTTGCAGAAGCAACGCCGCAGTCAGGTGCGGCACCTTTGGAGGTATCGTTCACCGGTAGCAACAGCAGTGATGCCGATGGCACGATTTCCAGTTATGCCTGGGATTTTGGTGACGGCACGACAGCGTCGGTCGCCGATACCACCCATACGTATTCCACCGAGGGGGACTATTCAGCCGTGCTGACCGTAACCGATGATGCCGGTGCAACAGATACGGATACGGTCAGGATTTCAGTTACGGCACCCGCAGCCAACCAACCGCCGACAGCGACCATAACCCAGCCCGCAGACGGTGCGAGCTATCCTTCAGGAGCAACGATCAGTTACAGCGGAACCGGAACCGACCCGGAAGACGGGACGCTGCCGGCGGCTAATTTTACCTGGTTGGTCGATCTTCCCAACGGTCAGAACGATGTTGTCGTGGCGACAGGTGTGACCTCAGGAACCGCGACGACGCAGATGGATGGTCCGCACGTGCTCAAACTCGTGGTGCAGGACAGCGAAGGCCTGACAGATACCGCGCGAGTATCTATCACGGTCGGTGGTGCGGCCAACCAGCCTCCAACCGCCGTAGCCGAAGCCGATCCGACCTCCGGAACAGCTCCGCTGGACGTGCAGTTCACCGGCTCCAACTCCACAGACAGCGATGGCACGATTACCAGCTATGCCTGGGATTTCGGTGATGGCACCAGTGCCTCGATCGCCGATCCGAGCCACACTTATACAGATGCAGGAACATATACCGCCACCCTGACGGTGACGGATGATGACGGGGCAACCGGTTCAGACTCGATCGAAATAACCGTGAGCAGTGGTGCAGTCAATCAGCCTCCTGTGGCCACGATTACACAACCCCAGGCCGG
>DRLW01000030.1 GCA_011375275.1 Bacteroidota bacterium | reverse complement strand
GCCAACTGCGCAACTGTATCGTTGCCGGGTCCACAGGATTAAAACTGAGGGAATGCCCGACCTCACCCATGGCCTGGCTGTACGCTCCCTTGCGCGCCAGGTCCACGGCTTGCCACTTGTGGGCCTCGGCTCGCTGGCGCGGACTTTTGCCGAGCTGCACGGCAAAATCGACCCGCAGGGTTTGGCTGGCAACGGAATAGACCACGTCGAGCTGATTGCGTAAAGTATGGATCACCACGCCAAAACCGCTGCGTGTGCTGGTGAAATCTTCCACACTGGCAACAGCGGTAAAATATTTCGACACCGGCACGGCAAGGCCGAGCTTAAAATGGCCCTCCCGGCCATCGGTAACATAAGCCGTCTGCACTGCAGGGCCGGCATTTTCGGCCAGACGATAATGCGCACCAAATTCGACATTGGAACGCAGAGTGCGGTTTGAAAAAGGCAGGTCCTGAACAGTGATGCCAAAAGCGAAGCGATTCGGCGGCAAAACCGGATTGAATGGCAGAGCAGAAGTGCGGATCATTTCGATCAGATTACGGGTGATCGAGGGCAGGAAAAGGGCACTGAGAGAAAAAGTAGCAAAACCGTCGCGTTCGATCGAGTTGACGTGCAGAGCTGCTCCGGCGAGGAGATAGTCGGTCACGGAGCGGGCAAACGCCAGCGTGGCGCGCTCCACATCCAGGTCAGCATCGCCGAGATGATAGCCGGAGATGGAAAAAGCAGCACTGCCTATACCGGGATAATAATTTGACGCTCCGAGGAAACTATAACCAAAAGGCCGGTTCGAGATCAGCTGAAATCCGGCTGTGCGCATCAGGGCCAGGGCTGCAGGATTCCCTTGCGCGGCAAAGGGAGAAAACATCGAGGAGAGCACCTGGTTTCCCAATCCGGTGGCACGGGCTCCGGAAGCATCGGCCTGCATCAATGACTGGGCAGCCAGATGACCGGGCGCAAACAGGCAGATCAGAAAGAGCACCAATTTCCTGAAGTTGTGCGTGACGACTGGAATCATACTTCTCTTATCGATTGCGTTTCTGATGAACAGCCTCCTGCAACGGAGGTGTGATCCGGTAAAACCATGCCACCCTTACCCCTCCCGTCCAACCGGACGGCGGGTGCATGCGCTGGCTTCTCCCGGGAGCTCTGAGGGCTGAATTCGTGCACGCAGCTTGCGCCTGCGAGGGGCCTGTGTAAAACACACCCAGGCTACATAATCACGTTGCGGTCGTAATCCACCTCGCAGATTTCCACATGTTTGCTCCGGCCCTTAACGATGATCGGCTGCAGGCGCGTGGTGGCATATTTGCCGTTCAGATTGTTGACCAGCCCCATGGCTGTGATGATCTGCCCGGCGCGTGCTATCGAGCAAAGGCGCGAGGCGATATTGACGACGTCGCCGATAACCGTATAATCCATGCGGTGGCTGGACCCCATGTTTCCCAAAACTGCCGGGCCATGGTTGATACCAATACCGACTTCAAGTATAACTTCCCCGCGCCTGGAACGTTCCTTGTTCATTTTTCGCATCGCCCGCTGAATTTCTACCGCGGCCGACACCGCGTTCTGCAACATGTTGCCCGTGGGGAAAATCGCCATGATCTGATCGCCCATGAATTTATCGACAACGCCGCCATACTTTTCTATCAGCTCGGTCTGAAGCTGGAAGTAAACGTTGATCAACTGTACGATTTTTTCCGGCTCCAGCTTTTCTGCCATGGTGGTGAAATTTCGCACATCGGAGAAAAGAATCGTGACATCGTGGCGTTCGCTCTGAGCCAGCCGGGGCTTATTGCCCTCGCTTTCCTGAATCATCTGCACCGTCAGCCGGGAGACGAACTTCTGCATCTGCAGTTTCTCGCGCAGATGCCGCACCATGTTGTTGAACTCCCTGGCGAGCTGGCCGAGCTCATCGGTGCCCCGTGTCGGCACCTGCACTTCGAGGTTGCCCATGCCGACCTGACGCGCTGCATCCGCGAGCTCGATCAACTGGTTCACCATCTTCGAGGCGATAAAATAGATCACCATCACCGAAATCACGATAACCGCCAGGCCCGTGGAATAGATGATGCCTTTGGTCCGGTCGATCGGCGCCTGCACCGTCGATTTTGCAAATCCCAGCCCGACAACGCCGATGGTGATGTCTGTCGATGAGGATTTGCGTACCTTCACCGGATAATAGTATTCGATATATTTTTCGTTCGTCCCGCGACGGAACTCCTGCAGTTGCAGCAGGCGCTGCTGTTTCTCTTCATCGAGCGAGAGCTTTTCGGCAAAATCGTAGGGCTCGACCGTGAGCTTGCCTTTTTTATCCAAAACAAAGGCAAACTCCAACCCCTCCGGCTCGGTACGGAACAGCAAGCCGAGCTGCTCCTCAATCGATCCATCCACCCGGTTCGAAGGCACATCCGCTATTTCAAACAGAATGATATCGCGGACATCGTGCATCAGCTTGTTGGCGATCAGGCGGCTGGTTTCATCCACCCGCTCCGAAAGGATCTGCTCCTGCCGGATCAAAACCGGCATGCTGAATAGAATGACCACCACGATGACGATAAACGCGATGATCAGGCTGAGCTTGAGCCTGATTTCCAGTGAATGGAACAGTTGCGCCAGGTCAACAAAGAAGCGCGGATACCAGATATTATAGTTGCCGAACTGCTTGTGTGGCATGACACATCCTTATTTCACCGCTTTAGTGATAAAACAGCTCTTCGGGCAAAAAAACAAGATGTAGCCGAAGTGGCAACACTTCGGGAAAAGAAAACATGATGTAACCGAAGTGGCAACACTTCGGGGAGCAAAAAAATGGTCAAAATCCAGACCGAAGTAACAACACTTCGGGCACGGGATAACCTCATTCAACATTTTCACCCGTAAAACACGAAAACCCGCCTTCACTCACGGCTGTTTGGCCTCAGGACTGACGTCCTCAAGCTGGATAGATTCCACCTCGATGGGGGCTTCGCGGGCAAGATCGTACAGGTACCAGAGAGCAAAAAATACCAGAATCAACATCAGCAGCGAACGCCGCATGGATGACTTTTTCACTGCTCCGCGCCTGCGCAGATGGCGAAACTTGATGCGTGGTTCTCCCTTCTCTTCTGCTGCTTCCTGCTCTTCTTTTTCCGGGTCATAATACCGCGGCTTATACTCAAATTTCCTCGGTGAACGTGCCGGGAATAACATGGCAGACCTCGTCAATACAATTCATCCGCTAACCGAAAAAATCCGGGCAGACATCCGGCGTGCAGGGATAATCTGCACACCTGCTCGTATAACCCGCCCTGCTGGTAAAAATCATTTCGTGTACTCTGAAAAATCCTCAGATCCGGCAAGACGCTTCCCCGAACCAAATTCTTCAGTTTTCCCGACCTTCCTTGCGCATGGTGCTTATTCGCGAATAAAATCGGGGTAATAATAGCGGGAGAGCTGTGAGTTTTTTATCCCGTTTTCCTCAAATTATCTTTCGCGCATGGACAGTCGGGATAAATTTTTCAGGATAAAATACAATTTTTCCCTCATATCAGCAATTGATTTTACGCGAATGATAAAATCCACCTCGGATACAGGATGCTGAAGCGCACTCTTTGACATCCGAAAAACAGACCCGGGCAAGGCGATGGCAGCACCGGCCTTCGCTGTCACCGGCTGATAAAAAGCACTTTGAGCCCTGCTGGTGATCGGTTATATTGTGTTCCTTCTATGTCCATTTCACACCGCGGGAGCGGAGTGACGAGAAGAACCGTTCGTAGTGCGCGCTTCAGCGCGCCACAAAGTCGCTCATTCTACCAGCGTTCCGGAATCCCCCGCTATGGGTACGGGCCTTCGACACAGGCGGCATCCCGTTCCGCTGGTGCGACGCCGCAGGAGCGGTAAAAGCGGCGTTACACCGCAGGAGCGGGAGCGTTACACCGCGGGAGCGGTGTAACGAGAGGGGCTAACAGCATTCAACAAAATTTTTCAGTTTTTCCCGGGAGAACACCATGTCTATTGGTAAAAAATTCGAACGTCTGATCGAAATCATGGATACACTGCGTGGCGAAAATGGCTGCCCGTGGGACAGAGAACAAACCCACGAAAGCCTGCGCCAGTATCTGCTCGAAGAAACCTACGAAGTGCTCGAAGTCATCGACAAGGGCGATTGGCAGGCGCTTCCGGGCGAGCTCGGGGATGTACTCTTTCAGGTGGTATTCCACGCCCGCATTGCGCGGGAGGAAGGACGCTTCGATATCGCTACCGTGCTGGATACGCTGATCAAAAAGATGATCGACCGGCACCCCCACGTCTTCGGTGATGTCAAAATCGATTCCGCCCGCCAGCAGGAAAGTCACTGGGAGCAGAGCAAGCGCAAAGAAGGAAAAAAGTCGGTCGTCGATGGGGTGCCGGAGCACCTGTCAGCCCTGGCGCGTTCTTACCGCGTGCAGCAGAAGGCAGCCACAGTCGGTTTCGTGGCGGATGACATAAGCTATGTCATCGACAAGCTGCACGAGGAGCTGGATGAGATGAAGGAAGCCATCGCTTCCGGCGATGCCGCACATGTCGCTGAGGAGTACGGCGATCTGTTGCTGGTGGCTGCGAACATCGGTTATTTCCTGAAGATCAACCCGGAAGACGCCCTGCGCGCCGGCACGAACAAATTTATCCGCCGGTTCAAAAGTCTCGAAGAAAAATTCAGGCACAACGGCAAAAAAATGGAACACGCCAGTCTGGAAGAAATCGATGCTGTCTGGGAGGAAATTAAGAAAGAAGAAAAAAAAGCCCCGTAAACACGGGGCTTTTGGGTAACATGAATTCATAACTACTGTAACGCAGCAACCGGCAGGCCTGGCTGTTTGGCAGCAGCCTAACTGCCCTGCTCGCGCGCGGCTTCATACTCAGCCACCAGCTTGGCCTGAACATCGCCGGGCATTTCTTCATAATGCGAGAATTTGCGCCGGTGCAGGCCCTTGCCCTGGGTCAGGGAACGCAGTTTGGTGGAGTATTTATACAGCTCGGAGAGGGGCACCTTGGCTTTGATGAGCTGGAATTGCCCTTCCGCTTCCATGCCCTGAATTTTACCACGCCGGCTTGAGATATCCCCCATCACATCGCCCATGAACTCTTCGGGCACGCGTACTTCGACATCGTAAATCGGCTCCAGCAACACGGGATTCGCTTCCTTGAACAGCTTGCGAAAACCCATCGATGCGGCGATTTTGAACGCCATATCCGAGGAATCTACGGAGTGGTAGCTGCCGTCGTACAGCCGCACACGCACATCCACGACCGGATAACCGGCGATCACGCCCTGGTCCATGGCCTCGCGCACGCCTTTTTCCACTGCAGGAATGTATTTCCCCGGCACAACTCCACCGACGATTTCATCGACGAACTCAAAGCCTTCTCCGCGCTGCATGGGCTCCAGTTTCAGGTGCACATCGCCATACTGGCCGCGGCCACCGCTTTGCTTTTTGTATTTGCTCTGGCCCTGTGACGAACCGCGGATGGTTTCCCGGTACGGAATCTTCGGCTCGACCAGATCGACCTCAACGCCGTATTTTTCCTTCAGCCTCTTGATGATGACATCGAAGTGCAGCTCGCCCTGGCCGGCGAGGATGGTCTGGTGCAGCTCCGGATCAACGGTGACGATAAAAGATGGATCTTCCTCGTGCAAAGTGGACAGGCCATTGGCAATTTTATCTTCATCGCCTTTGGTTTTCGATTCCAGCGCCACGCGGATGACCGGCTCGGGAAACTTGATCTCCGGCAGCACGATGGGGTCGGACTTGCTGCACAGTGTGTCACCGGTATGCGTATCTTTC
>DRLW01000029.1 GCA_011375275.1 Bacteroidota bacterium | reverse complement strand
GAAAAGAACAAGAAAGACATCGCATGGGGCAGCCAGATCCGCAGCTATGTTTTCCATCCTTATAATATGGTGAAAGATCACCGGACAGGGGTCGAAACCGGCAACGTGACTGCGGTGATGGACGGTGACCTCGATGCGTTTATCAAAGGGTATCTTATGGGGGTGCGCAGCGAAAAGGCGAAGAAACAGGAAGCGGGTGGCTGAACGGGACGATGATTTCTGACGCGCAGACACAATCCCTGCATCCGGCTCGCGCTGAGGTTGATCTCGCCGCGATCCGGGAAAACGTCGCTGCTGTGTGCCGCCATGTTGCGCCTGCAGGCGTCATGGCAGTGGTCAAGGCAGATGCCTACGGGCATGGGGCTGTTCCCGTGGCCCGGGCTGCTCTGCAGAGCGGGGCCTCGCGACTCGCTGTCGCGCATCTCGCCGAAGCGATCGAGCTGAGAAATGCGGGTATCCACGCCCCGATTCTGGTCTTCGGCGGGTTTCTGCCGCAACAGTTGCCGGAGTATCACCAGTACCGTCTGGAGATGGTTTTGCCGCACGAGCAGTACTGGAACGAGTTGCGCCGTTTTGCTGAAAATAACCAGCAGCCGGTTCCGGTGCACCTCAAGTTCGACACGGGGATGGGCCGCCTCGGTTTCCCCTGGCAGCAGTGTGACGAAGTGTTGCAGAAGATCGCCGGAGCCTCCTTCCTGCGCCCGGTCGGGCTGATGAGCCACTTTGCGACTGCTGATGAAGCGGATAAATCTTTTGCTGACGAGCAACTCAGGCGGTTCCGGCATGTCTGCAAAGCAGCGCAGGGGGTGGGGCTGGCACATGCGGTCATGCACATGGCGAACAGCGGTGCTGTGCTCGATCTCCCGGACTCCCGTTTTCAGCTCGTTCGCCCGGGGATCATGCTCTATGGCTACTATCCTTCCGCTGAAACCACCGAGAGCGTGCCGTTGCGACCGGCATTGCGCTGGGTTTCCCGGCTGATTCAGGTTAAGCCTGTTGCGGCCGGTGAAACCGTCAGCTACGGCGCGACATGGCACGCAGAGCGTGACACAGTGATTGGGACAGTGGCGACCGGTTATGCTGATGGCTATCTCAGAGCCCTGGCCGGCAAAATGCAGGTTCTGGTTCAGGGGAAAAGAGTGCCGGTTGTCGGCCGCATTTGTATGGACATGTTCATGGTCGATCTCGGCCCGGACAGCCACGCGAGAGCCGGTGAGGACGTGGTTCTTCTCGGCGAGCAGGGCGACGAACGGATTCGTATCGCTGAATTTTGTCAGGCCCTGGATACCATCCCCTACGAAATCACCTGCATGATCTCAAAACGCGTGCCCCGGGTCTGGCTGCATGAGCATCCTTCACCGGCGAGCTCCCGGTGAGCAGTGATCGCGGAGCATGGGGCAGAAGCGCTGTGCAGAGGCAGCAGGGGGATGCGCCCCCAGGACTCCAGCTTTTTCTTGCTTGTTGTGGAAAAAATTTTATATTGGCTTTCTGCATTTCCGGGCCCTTAGCTCAGTTGGTCAGAGCGGCGGACTCATAATCCGTTGGTCGCAGGTTCAAGTCCTGCAGGGCCCACTCCATTCTTTCCTCAGACAAATATCTATTCTGTTTTCCCGTCTTCTCTGTCACCAAGTATTTATTTTGGCTCTTCCTCAAATCGTGTGGGTTGATTTTAGTATGGGCACCCGTACCGCGACATTCATGTCGCGCGGTACGATACTTTTTATGGCTCTTAATCAGATTGTGTGGGTTGGGAAACCACCGTTTTGCAAATCGGGTCGGTGTTGATGGTTGTAAAAATGATATTTGTCCCCAGCCCAATTTTTGGGATTGTTGACGATATAATTCCGGATGCGACCCGCGGTGTAGGGACGACCGGCCGGTCGTCCCTATGGTCACCATCAACAATAATTGCGTTGTCAAACGGAAACGGTGTAAATTTCAGTATTTTGGCGAAACCATTTTGTAACACCGATTTTAAATCACGTTTAATGGCGCCAATGGATGTGGGGATAATTTTTTGATATTTATTTGTCGTTGTAGGGGTTCAAAATTTTGAACCCCTACGGAATTTTGCCCTCCTGATATTTATTTATCCGTTTGATGATCGCGGATTTAAATCCGGCCGTGATGGAACCGATGGATTGGGGGTTTGGCCCTGGTTTAATGTATAGGGCGATCATAACGCGACATAAATGTCGCGATACGTGTAGTGCCCGGGGTGTGACGCCAGCGTGCCGCTCCAGAGGTAATACCACCAGCGAAACGAGACACCGCATGCCCTGCAAGCCGGCTTCGTGCCGGGCGCGATAAATCGCGCACTACAAACTTTTTAACCATAAGTTTGCCGTCTGGTATGCTGCATCCTGATCAACCCATATATAATGTGAGAAAGAATCTTTTTACTTATAGGTGTGTCTGGTTATCTCCGGGTATCCAGCTTACTCAACAAACCGGGCCCGGCCCAGACATCGGCATCAGTCATTCCCGCCAGGCGAAATGCCGTGCCGGAATCTCATCTTTTCGCCCACGTGCCTGAGTCTGGGGGATTCAGGCTTTTCCCTGCGGGGAAACCGGGATGACGGTTCTGGGGTAGTCACGTGCTGTCGGCATGCGCTCTGACCGGGTTGGGTGGCGGGACGCTGGGGCAGTGTGACGAGATGAACGCTTATTTGCGAATAATTCCGGTCAGGTTACATCATTTCAACGATTGCGTCGTCTTTTTACTCGATAGTTTCAGTTTGCTCTTGTGACGATCAACACATATGATAGAATCCCTTCAGAAAATACAAACCGAATGAACGTTTTCAGTCCAATACGATCTTAATCCTGTGAGCATGCACACGTGCTACATCCGGGTATCCAGTTAACTCAGCAAACCGGGCCCGGCTCAGATACCGGCATGTGTCATTCCGGCCAGGCGAAGCGCAGTGCCGTAATCTCATTTTTTCTGGCACGTGCCTGAGTCAGGGAGATTCCGGTCTTCCCCTGCGGGGAAACCGGAATGACAGCTTTGGTGTAGCCACGTGCTGTGCTCTGACGGACTGGCTGAAAAATGCACCAT